>NZ_JADPJR010000133.1:0-1776 GCF_023073535.1 Bradyrhizobium sp. 179
GATCGAAACGGGCAGTCCGACCTGCATTGCGTTCGCTTGACGACGCGGCGTGAATTCAGCGCATTGAAGAAGGGAGCCACAGATGAAGATAGGCTTTGCAGGCCTCGGGCAGATGGGCCGCCCGATCGCACTGAATCTGCTGAAGTCGGGTGCGACGCTGGCGGTCACGGACCGCTCCTCCAAATGGTTCGCCGAGTTCCAGAGCAAGGGAGCGGGCGCGTCCGCCGAGCAGGCGACGATCTTCGATGCCGACGTTGTCTTCCTCTGTTTGCCCCATGACAACGCGGTCGAGGACGTCGTCGCGGGCGAGGCCGGCTTCTTAACCCGCGCCCGGGCCGGCCAGATCCTGATCGATCTGAGCACGATCACCTACAAGAAGACCGTTTCGGTCGCCGATAAGCTGGCCTCGCGGGGCGTCCAATTCTTGGATGCGCCTATCTCGGGAATGGAGGCGCGCGCTATCGACGGCACCCTCACGGTGATGTGCGGTGGCGACCGCGCGGTGTTCGATAAGGCGAAGCCGCTCCTGGACCTGATCGGCAACAAGATTCTGTACATGGGTGGCCCCGGCAGCGGTCAGCTCACGAAGCTCATCAACCAGCTTCTCTTCGACATCAATGCCGCCGCGCTCGCGGAGATCCTGCCGATGTCGAAGAAGATGGGGCTCGATCCCGATCTGGTCGGAGAAGTCGTCAACAGCGGCACCGGCCGCAGCTACGCGTCGGAATTCTTCATTCCCCGGATTCTCAGAAGACATTTCGGCGACGGTTATCCGATGAAGCACGCCTACAAGGATCTGATCAGCGGCGCGGAATTGGGAGCCAATCTCTCGATCCCGATGCCGGTCCTGGCCGCGGCGACCGCGACCTACCAGATGGCCCTGCTGAAGGGGCATGGCGATAAGGACAAGGGCGGAATGGTCACGGTCTTCGAAGAGCTGCTCGGCGTCGACTACCGAAGTCAGGAAGGCGCATCGGCGAAGTCAGGAGAGAAGTGATGGCGGATCACGGCATAGACAACGGACTTACAAACTACGGCGACAAGGACTTCGCCAGATTCTTGCGCCGTTCCTTCGCGCGGTCGATGGGATTGTCCCGCGAGATGCTCGCCAAGCCGATCGTCGGCATCGCGATGACCCCCTCGGGCTTCAACAATTGTCACCGCTACATGCCGGAATTGGTTGAGGCGGTGTCTCGCGGCGTGCTCGCTGCAGGCGCGCTTCCGCGGCCGTTTCCCACGGTCTCTCTCGGAGAAGTATTCCTCAACCCGACTAGCATGATGTACCGGAACCTCATGGCGATGGACACCGAGGAGATGATCGGTGCCCAGCCCATGGACGCGGTCGTGCTCATCGGGGGCTGCGACAAGACCGTGCCCGCCCAACTGATGGGTGCGGCTTCGGCCAATCTGCCAGCCATCCAACTCGTCACGGGACCGATGATGACGGGGCGGCACAAGGGACAACGCTTGGGAGCTTGCACGGACTGCCGCGGCTTCTGGGCCAAGTACCGGGCGGGGACCGTCGACAAGGACGAGATCGACACCGTCGAAGGCCGTCTCTCGGTGACCGCCGGCACCTGCGCCGTCATGGGCACGGCGTCCACCATGGCCTGCATCGCCGAGACGCTGGGCATGTCGTTGCTGGGCACCGCCGCGATCCCCGCGGTGCACGCCGATCGGCTGGTCGCCGCGGAAGAGACCGGCAAGGCGGCGGTTCGCCTGATCGGCACCAAGATAGCGCCGCGCGACGTCATCACCCGCAAGTCGGTCGAGAAC
>NZ_JADPJR010000001.1:0-1776 GCF_023073535.1 Bradyrhizobium sp. 179
GATCGAAACGGGCAGTCCGACCTGCATTGCGTTCGCTTGACGACGCGGCGTGAATTCAGCGCATTGAAGAAGGGAGCCACAGATGAAGATAGGCTTTGCGGGCCTCGGGCAGATGGGCCGCCCGATTGCAATGAATTTGCTGAAGTCGGGTGCGGCGTTGGCGGTCACGGACCGATCGTCCAAGTCGTTCACCGAATTCGAGAGCAAGGGGGTGGCTGCGTCCGCCGATCAGTCGTCGATCTTCGATGCCGACGTCGTCTTCCTCTGCTTGCCCAACGACAAGGCAGTCGAGGAGGTCGTCACGGGGGAGGGCGGTTTCTTGACCCGTGCCCGCGCCGGCCAGATCGTCATCGATCTGAGCACCATCACCTACAAGACGACCGTTTTGGTCGCCGAGAAGCTGGCATCGCGCGGCGTCCAGTTCCTCGATGCGCCGATCTCCGGAATGGAAGCGCGCGCGATCGACGGGACCCTCACGGTGATGTGCGGTGGCGATCGCGCGGTGTTCGACAAGGTGAAGCCGCTCCTGGACCTGATCGGCAACAAGATTCTTTACATGGGTGGCCCCGGCAGCGGACAGCTTACGAAGCTCATCAACCAGCTTCTGTTCGACATCAATGCCGCGGCGCTCGCGGAGATCCTTCCGATGTCGAAGAAGATGGGGCTCGATCCCGATCTAGTCGGTGAGGTCGTCAACAGCGGCACCGGCCGCAGCTACGCGTCGGAGTTTTTCATTCCCCGGATCCTGAAAGGGCATTTCGGCGACGGCTATCCGATGAAGCACGCCTACAAGGATCTGATCAGCGGTGCCGAATTGGGAGCCAATCTCTCGATCCCGATGCCGGTCCTCGCCGCGGCGACCGCGACCTACCAGATGGCCCTGCTGAAGGGGCATGGCGATAAGGACAAGGGCGGAATGGTCACGGTCTTCGAAGAGCTGCTCGGCGTCGACTACCGAAGTCAGGAAGGCGCATCGGCGAAGTCAGGAGAGAAGTGATGGCGGATCACGGCATAGACAACGGACTTACAAACTACGGCGACAAGGACTTCGCCAGATTCTTGCGCCGTTCCTTCGCGCGGTCGATGGGCCTGTCACGCGAGATGCTCGCCAAGCCGATCGTCGGTATCGCAATGACGCCCTCGGGCTTCAACAATTGCCATCGGCACATGCCCGAACTCGTCGAGGCGGTCTCGCGTGGCGTACTCGCCGCGGGCGCGCTGCCGCGGCCGTTTGCCACGGTGTCGCTCGGCGAGGTGTTCCTCAACCCGACGAGCATGATGTACCGCAACCTCATGGCCATGGACACCGAGGAGATGATCGGTGCGCAGCCCATGGACGCGGTCGTGCTCATCGGAGGCTGCGACAAGACCGTGCCCGCCCAACTGATGGGTGCGGCTTCGGCCAATCTGCCAGCGATCCAGCTCGTCACGGGACCGATGATGACGGGGCGGCACAAGGGACAACGCTTGGGAGCTTGCACGGACTGCCGCGGTTTCTGGGCCAAGTACCGGGCGGGGACCGTCGACAAGGATGAGATCGACACCATCGAAGGCCGCCTGTCGGTGACCGCCGGGACCTGCGCCGTGATGGGCACGGCGTCCACGATGGCCTGCATCGCCGAGACGCTGGGCATGTCGTTGCTGGGCACCGCCGCGATCCCCGCGGTGCACGCCGACCGGCTGGTCGCCGCGGAAGAGACCGGCAAGGCGGCGGTTCGCCTGATCGGCACCAAGATAGCGCCGCGCGACGTCATCACCCGCAAGTCGGTCGAGAAC
>NZ_JADPJR010000093.1:0-1748 GCF_023073535.1 Bradyrhizobium sp. 179
AAGGGGACACATCCGCTGCCGGGTCTTATGACCCAACCGCTGCAAGAACGGCTTCAGCCAGCCTTCGAGTTCGTCTTCCCATTCCGCCATGGTCAGCCCTCCAAGAGCCGACCACCCATGAATCATTGAAAAATCGATTCGGGAATCCTAAAAATTCAGAGGAATCCGACAATCTGCCAAAGTAGTGCTAGTCTCGCGGCTCAGAACGCTAGCAACGACCCGCCGCTGGTAAGCGCGATGCCGCCTTCGGGTCATAACGTGCGTGGCGTTTGCAACATGCTGTTCGGCTCTCCTTCTGGAAGCCGACATTGGGGTCATTCGGGCGAATAGCAGTCATGGGCCAATTCCGGATGTAAGCGAAACTTGCCGGTCGAAGAAAACGGGGAATTGTGCGAAGCATCAAACATTGCTCTACTGAACTATATTCCCTGTCCGTTGCGGTCCGAGATGCGGGCCGTCCTTCCCGTGGATCGTATCGTGATTGAACTGATTATCTTCGATGCAGATGGCGTTCTAGTCGATAGCGAGACCATTGCGCTGACCGTCTTGGTTCGGGCAGCGTCTGAGGAGGGAGCACCCATCGGTGTGGACGAGGCCCGGTCATTCCGAGGGCTAAAGATGGCGGACTGCGTGCGCGAAATTGAGCGCAGGTTAGGTCGCGGCGTTCGAGAAACCTTCGTCGCGGACCTCAGACGAGCAACCGCATTGGCGTTTGATGCCGAACTGAAGCCTGTCGAAGGAATCCATGCGGCGTTGGCCGAAATTGCCATTCCCGTTTGTGTGGCATCAAACGGGCCGATGTCGAAGCTCACGCATACACTCGGATTGACGAAACTGCTGGACCGCTTTGGGAGGCGCATCTTTAGCGCTTACGAGGTGGGTTCGTGGAAACCGGACCCCGGCCTGTTCCTGCATGCGGCGTAAACGATGGGCGTTCACCCTTCACGCTGCATCGTCGTTGAAGACTCGGTGTCCGGGATTCACGCAGCAAAGGCCGCAGGTATGCGGGTCTTAGGTTTTACCGGGGGCGATCCGGGGGTCGAACAGGAGTTGGCAGCAATCTGCGAAGACCTTTTCCATCGAATGAGTGATCTTCCGGCTTTGCTGCAAGATTGTATTGAATGATCGCCCCATTGAAAAGCGAGAGTTCCGATATGGGTCGATTCTGTTGAAAAAAGCAGCTGTTGCGACGCAGAGATATCAGTGATTCAGTCTGTCTAATTGGCAGGACTGAAGATCATGATGGGGCATCGGCAAGTCGAACAGACCGCGTTGTTCTATGAGTTCTCGCTCGAAAGACATATCCCGACTGATCACTTGCTGCGGTTGATTGACAGGTTTGTCGATCTTGAACAGGTCCGGCGGGACCTGGCGCCTTTCTACAGCAGCATCGGTCGGCCTTCGATCGATCCCGAGCTGATGATCCGGATGCTCTTGATCGGTTACTGCTTCGGCATTCGATCGGAGCGGCGCCTGTGCGATGAGGTTCACCTCAATCTGGCCTACCGGTGGTTCTGCCGGCTCGGTCTGGATGGGACGGTGCCGGATCACTCGACGTTTTCCAAGAACAGGCACGGCCGCTTCCGGCAGAGCGACCTCTTCCGTCGCGTGTTCGAGAGCGTGCTGCGCCGCTGCATCGAGGAACGACTGGTCGGCGGTGAGGGATTTGCAGTCGATGCGAGCCTAATCAAGGCCGATGCCAATCGGCAGAAGGGGATCGAAGGCGATAAGGGACTTCCGCCGGAGGC
>NZ_JADPJR010000158.1:0-1729 GCF_023073535.1 Bradyrhizobium sp. 179
CTCGCGCCGGCTCCGCAAGAAAATCGAGATGTTGTTCGCGCACCTCAAGCGCATTCTCAAGCTCGACCGTTTGCGTTTACGAGGTCCAAACGGCGCGCGCGACGAGTTCATCCTCGCAGCCACCGCCCAAAACCTTCGAAAGATGGCCAAGCTGATCCCGATGCCCACCCCGACGCTCGCATAGGGTCAGTAAGAGCAGTTCCGGCCACGTCGCGACGGAGCTATTACAACGAAATACTGCCGGCCTTTTTCAACGGAATCGGCCAGAAGCGGACTAGTTTAATGCTCTGCATTTCGAGGTTGCAGCGCCAGCGGACCTTCAGGCCGATATGATCTAACCGCAAAGGAAGACAGACTCGACTTCGCCACGCGCTTTCCAATAGGCTCCTGCTTTCCAATCATAACTAGCGGGGAGCGAAATGGCTGAAAGAATCGATGTCGCGGTTACCGGCAAATCGCAGTTTGAAGTCGCCTACGACATGGCGAGATACATACTAATCAATATGGAAGGTCGTCAGGTGAAGAGCATAAAGCGGCAAGAGCTCTTGCATTTGGTAGCTGACTGCATCGAGACCTTGCGCGGCATCAAGGTCAGGGAGATTATCAGCTAAAGGCTTGCACTCCTGCAGCGACCGTCCACCCGCATTTCGCAAAATTTCGTGGGCGGGCCTTGGAGAGCGCTTTCGGTCGAAACAGCTATGGGCCACAAGCTGACCGGCGACGGGCCCCCAAACGCTTATGCTCAATCAGGATTTCGAGTAGTCGTTCGCAAGCAACGAACGTGCTTCCCGTCGAGTTCGCAGCGACGATACCAATGAGCATGAAATTCTGGACTGGAGGAAGCCGCCCAAGCGCAGCGGCGAAGCAAGCAAATGCGATTCCTGACCCAGCCGCAGCGATCAAAGAAGCCCTTATCACAATCGGCACGATCCGCGCCAAGCCTGCATCGGCCATAAGAGACAGCCAAGAAACAAGAAAACTAAAGACATACGCCAAAAAGGCGCCCTCGGCAGGATCACTAGCCGCGGCCGACGCGCCATCGCTAACGATTGCCCAAAGTAGGGACCAAGCGCACCGAAAATTCGGCCGAAAATGAGATAGACCCAACCTCTCTTCATTTCCAAACCTGCTGCATCAACTAGCTCGAAGTCTAGCCTTTCATTGGTTGCATCAGAATTCTAATGCTATCGTGAGTTGGTATTCGTTTATCGAGCATAAGATTTGCCGCGCGGCTGCTGACCGTGAGTCCGCGAAGTCTGCAATGGGGTCATAAGCCGGCTTGCCGGTACTGTCCGCCCCCCGTTTCGCTTGCGACCGGAGAGCCGGCGTCCACGCGCTCAAGGCGAAAGACAGCTAAGGGCCAATAACTGTCCTCGCTCCTTCAGTTAGGCTCGTCAGCTTCGGGCAAAAAGCAAGAGATGGGCCGTCGATGGAAAAGCTCTAGCTTCCGTACGTTGGCCACGCATACATGAGCCAAATGCCTGGTAGCGGCAGAGTGACCATGAAGGATCGATAGAACAACTGCGTTGGAGTTGCCTGGTCATGGCCGAAAAGCGCACGGAAGAACACGAGAAACAGCAGGATTGTCAATCGGCTTCCAACTTTGACCCCTCATCGGCGTCCAATTTTGACCCCTTCGCGCGGCGGGTTTTGCTGGTAGCGCTCGTCTCGTCGGAGCTGGCCGGGATAGCGGAGGCGAGACGAGCGCGGGTGGCGTGATCGTCGAGAC
>NZ_JADPJR010000105.1:0-1716 GCF_023073535.1 Bradyrhizobium sp. 179
CGCGCGAGCGCGCCGGCTGCGGCCTAGTTGAGGGGCAACAGCCGCCGCGCTCGCGCTCCACGCCTATCGGAAGGGCACTTAAGGTGTGATGGCAAATGGTCAGGAAACCGAGATCGAAACACTCCGCACCGTCATCGCGCGTGACAGCGCGCCGCAATGATTGGAATTCGATCTGCGATCTCCATCAGGGCCCGCGGTCCATGGCCGCATCTCGAGGCCGTATACATGACCGCTCCCCGATCCGTTTGCCGAAGCAGCAAAAAGCCCTTGCCGAGAGGGGGCCGTCCATACATGACGGGGAGAGGTCCGAAATCATGAACAGGCCCGTCCAGCCGATGTCCTCATTGTCGCTCAAGCTGCCGAAAGCCGATCGTTCGATCGAGAATTCCCCGCAAAGCTCGAAGGTCCGCTCAACTGCATCGCGTTCTCGGCCGTGCACATTGTCGCCGATGCCTTTGCGACAACGATCCCTGGCTCTCGGTCGCGGTCGATTGGGACAAGACCATCGGTTCCGCGAGCACGTCTGGGATCTCGGGCTTGGTGTCGCCCAGGCCATGGACAGCGCGCAGCGCGGCATGGACCTGGACTGGCCGACCTCGCTGGAGCTGATCACGCGCTCGGTGTCTGCCGCGAAGCGGCGCAATGCGCTGGTGTTTTCGGGCGCCGGCACCGATCGTCTTGCGTGGAGGATGCCAAGACCATCGACGACGTGATCCGCGCCTATGAGGAGCAGATCTCCGCGGTCGAGAAGGTCGGCGGCCGCATCATTCTGATGGCATCGCGCGCTCGCAAAAACTCGGCCGGACGCCGACGACTACGCCAAGGTATATGACCGCGTGCTGCCGCAGGTTCGAGAGCGCGTGATCATCCACTGGCTCGGCGGCATGTTCGATCCGGCATTGACGGGATACTGGGGCACACAAGATCTCGACGAGGCGATGGACACCGCCGTTGCCATCATCAACGGCAATGCCGCCAAGGTCGATGGTGTCAAGGTCTCGCTGCTTGACAAGCAGCGCGAGATCGACATGCGACGGCGCCTCGACAAGCGCATCAAGATGTACACCGGCGACGACTTCAATTATGCGGAGCTGATCGCCGGGATGAGCGGGGTTTCTCGCACGCGCTGCTCGGCATCTTCGACGCGATTGCGCCGGCGGCGTCCTACGCGCTGTCGCGATTGGCCGCCGGCGACGTGCTCGGGGGACGGTGCCGCTGTCGCGCGCTTCTACAAGACCGGCGTCGTGTTCATGGCCTATCTCAAGGGCCACCAGGACCATTTCACCATGGTCGGGGCCCAGGAGAGCGCGCGCTCAGGTTTGCCAATGTTCAGGTTTGCCAATGTTCAGATTGACAGCGCTGGCCTTGAGCTGATTTTGCCCAGCCGGAACGGGACTTACATCATCAACCGGGTTCGCGGCGATCTCGGCTTCCGGCCGATTTAGAACCCCAGAATACCTTTTGATAGTCTCAGAGGTTGCGTCGCACCAATTAGCTTGACTTTTGCGCGGGTGAGTGCTTGCTCACTTACATGAGCTCATTGCGTATGACGAGCGACCTGAGGCGTCAATTGATCCTCCGTGCCGCGAAATGCTGTTTTGCCCGGCATGGCTATACCGGCACCACGACCAAGAGCGTGGCGGCCGCCGCTGCTATTTCCGAGGCGCTGCTGTTCAAGCATTTCCCCTCCAAGGCGGCGCTCTACGCCGAGATCCT
>NZ_JADPJR010000065.1:0-1693 GCF_023073535.1 Bradyrhizobium sp. 179
GGATTGGGCCCATCACTCGCGTTGAAGCTCATAGGCGAGTGCGGCACGGATCTGAAGGCTTGGCCGACCGCCAAGCATTTCACCTCCTGGCTCTGCCTCGCGCCAGGTAACAAGATCTCCGATGGCAAGGTACTACTTCGCGCACGCGGCGATCGTCCAGTCGGGCAGCGGCACCGCTGCGGCTTGCAGCGACGAGGTTGGGCGGAGCGATACGGCGCTTGGCGCATTTTATCGACGGCTGGCTTTGCGCGCCGGCAAGGCAAAGGCGGTGACGGCGACCGCTCGCAAAATAGCAGTTCTGTTCTGCAATACGCTGCGGCACGGCATAACCTACAGGGATCCGGGTGCTGATCACTAGGAGGAGCAATATCGCAGCCGTGTCATCGCCAATCTGAGGCGACGTGCCAAGTCACTCGGATTCGTCCTGCAAGTGGACCCGGCGGCCAATTGGCTGTTTCTTAGGAAAAGTATCACGTTCCCCGACCACCTGTGCGCGGTAGAAGAGCGAGCGCAGATGCCGTCTTCTCCGGCTTCGCGGATCGGCAGTCGGCTTATCGGGAGCACAGTCCGCGTTGAAAAACGTGGTCCATGGATAGGAACGAACTTGGGAAGGGTAAGGCTGTTTGAACGGCGATCCCGATTAGGAAAGTGACGATTCACGTGACCGGCCCTCCGGCCCGATGACTGGACGGAGCTGCCGGAGGGCGCCCGGAATTAAGGCCAGTCAACTTCGGAGTTGCTTGGATCAAAAATGCACGTGGCAGCGGCCGACCCAGGGTGCACCGATATGCCGGTCCGTGCGTTTTGCGAATTCACGCGGGAGCTGGCGGGTTGGTTCAAACGTGCGGCGACAATCAGTGCCGCGACGCAATCCACGGGTCTTGTATACTCGTTTCGAGCGTGCAGGTTCGAGGTCATTCTAGTCAACGCACGTTGCAGCAGGAACGTGCCCGGACGCAAACCGATGTCGGCGCCCTGATGGAGATGAACTTGGTCGCTGGAGAGCGCAATCGTGACGTGTTGGCGACCTATCGTGAGGTGCGCTGCGATCCACGCGGTACTGGTGGCCGACATCGCCGCTCGAATCGCCTTCTACAACTGCGTATCAGAACATCCGATTGTCTATGTTGTTGAAGAGGAGAGGTTTGCCGATTAGGATGCGATCCCGTGGGACGTCCTGGGTTCTATCGCGCTCGTTCGGCGATAGATTGAGCATTAGTTGTTATTTACCAGCTTTGCTCGAGCGAAGATCAAGGGAGCTTCCAGTAGCGGGAGGATGGCCGCGATCGCGCTGGCTTCATCGGCGAGCCGGAGCGTCTTGGGCGCAATATTTAGGAGAGAGGCGCGATGTGTCCTCGGCGCATCCCCGCGGGTTCTGAGGTTCGAAGCCAGAACGCCCCCATTGTGGGGATCGGCTCACACCTCACGCAGCTCACATACTGAGCGTTCAGGATTAGGGGGCACCAGAAGGTTCGGCGAGGCGAGGACGAGGCATCTGGAACACCCAGCCAACGACCCGCTTGCGGCAGGCCTAGCACTACTTTGGCAGAATTGGTTTGTGCTGCAGTTTTTCACGGATACGTCTTCTGCAGTAGGGCATCGCTGCGATGGCTGCCGTAGGATGAGATCGACGATGGCGTGACGTACTGCGGGCATGGTTGGCTGAGGCGGAGGCCCGTTGATTCTTTTTTTT
>NZ_JADPJR010000070.1:0-1690 GCF_023073535.1 Bradyrhizobium sp. 179
GGGTGGATAGCGACCAAGTCTGAGGCCAGACTGAGGTTGCATCCATTCAACCTGGAGACGACGATGTTGCTCGATCATCCTATCGACGGACCGGCCGCTATCCGCACGCAGTTTGGCGCAATTTTCGTGTCGTTGGAACTGAGTCGTTCGACATGGCTGGTGACCTCGCTCTCGCCGGGCAAGGGCGAGAAGATGTCGAAACACAGCGTGGAGGCCGGCGGTCTTGCGGAACTGCTGAAGCTGTTCGCGGAGCTGAAGCGCAAGGCGCAGGTGCGAATGGGCGAGAGCTATCCAATCATCACGATCCAGGAGGCGGGGTTGGACGGGTTCTGGCTTCACCGGGCCCTGCAGCAGGAAGGCATCGAGAGCCACGTGGTGGATCCGGCCTCCATCGCGACGCCGCGCCGGCGCCGGCGAGCCAAGACGGACAGGCTGGACGGCGAGACGTTGTTGCGGACGCTTCTGGCCTACAAGCGTGGCGAGCCTCGGGTCTGCGCCATGGTCGTTGCTCCCTCTCCCGAAGAGGAGGATCGCCGCCGGCTCTGCCGGGAGCGGCGGACCTTGATTGCCGAGCGGATCGAACATGTGAACCGGATCAAGGGTCTTCTGTTCGCGCAAGGGATATCGGATTATGCGCCGTTGCGGCGGGATCGACGGAAGCGGCTGGAGGTCTTGCGGACGGGAGACGGGCGCGCATTACTGCCGCATCTGAAGGCGCAGATCGGCCGTGAGCTCGACCGGCTCGAACTGCTGCTCAACCAGATCGCGGCGGTGGAGCGCGAGCAGGATGCGTTGCTAGCGGTGAGCAAGCCGTCGGGCGAGAAGGCTGCATCGGACCCGGTCACGATGCTGCTCAACCTGAAGAGTTTGGGCCCGAACTTCGCTGCCATTCTGTGGTCGGAGGCCTTTTGGCGGCAGTTCGCCAACCGCCGTCAGGTCGCATCTTATGCCGGGCTTGCGGCGACACCCTGGCGCAGTGGTGGGATCGAGCAAGAGCAAGGCGTGTCGAAAGCCGGCAATCCGCGCCTGAGAACCACGATGATCCAGCTCGCCTGGCTCTGGGTGCGCCATCAGCCGCAATCGGCTCTGACCCAATGGTTCAAGGCGCACAGCCAGCGCGGCCGCAAGCGTGCGATCGTGGCGCTGGCCCGCAAGCTGCTCGTGGCGCTGTGGAAGTACGTGACCGCTGGCGTCGTGATCGAGGGAGCCGAGCTGAAGGCTGCCTGATGCGAGGCTTCCTGCAACCTTAAAACCAATCTGCCGAGGACCGATCAGCCTCGGCCGATCCGGGTGGACGAACCGATGGATTGCTTGGCTGCAAACGCCGCAACGAAGAATGGTCCCGTCCTCTCGAGCCTGCCCGCCGCAAGCGGAATGTTGGTGCGGTCGCCACCGAGCGACGACCGAATGTGAGTTTGATCTGGCATGCAAACCAGATTGCTGAACCGGCTCGACCCTTGATCGCCGAACACAGGAGTTCACGCCGCACTTCCCGACCTGACGAGCCTGAAGGCGTACTCGCTCGGGTCAAGACCAAGCCGCTTCGCGGCGGCCCTCACGGGCCGGTCTTGACCCGATCTGCGCGCGCCTTCCGAAAGATCCCACGGTCGGGACGAAGAGCTGGCCTGCAATCGAACAAAGAGCTGATCATAAATCTTGACACACCAAACCCCCATGTGAGCAATCCAGA
>NZ_JADPJR010000149.1:0-195438 GCF_023073535.1 Bradyrhizobium sp. 179
TCCATGACTCGATGGAAGCCACTGTGGACCCTTATCCCGGGGTCCCGATTGGATGCCGATCACCCCGAAAACGGGGTCCTTATTCCATGCCGAAACACAAAGAAGAAGGAGATCGCGGCCGACACGCAGGTTTGGCGCAAAGGCATGCCCGAATGGAAAAGCCTGCGTGAGAGCGATCTCGCCGAGTTTGTTGCAGCGGAGCCGCCCGCGATTTCGCCCCAGCACATCGGTAATGGCTACGTCTGGATACTGGCGCTGTTGCCACTGCTTATCGGTGTCATCGAGGCAGCTGTGAGCGCGAGCAACCAGGAAGCTGCGGCTCGATCCTTGGTACTGGGATTTCCATATCACCCGAGCAAAGGGCTACCCTTCCAGATACCCCTTCTCGTCAATGCCTTGCTCGGCTGGCTCGATGATCAAAAATTGAAGCAAGCAGGGTATGGTTCTCGGGTAACCCGCGTCACAGCCGTGCTATTCCAGCCCGTCTATCTGTTTTTAAGGGCGAAGCGCCTGAAGCAGCGGCCGTACTACGCTGTCGCCTGGATCATCAGTTTTATTGCCGGCCTCCTGATATACGCGTCCGTCGAAGGGTGACGTGGGCGCTCAACTGGTCCCGGATCTGCCAAATCCGTAACTCACACATCAGAGGTCACAAATGTTGAAATGGATTGTATTGCTCTCAATTTTTGCGTGTTCATCGGCGTTTGCACAGACCACCCCGCCCGACCCCGTATCGGTGATCCGTGGCCAAATAATGCAGCACTGGTTTCCCGCTCCGCAAGTCAACCTCGACTAATGCTGTCAGCTTTGACCTGGATCGGGACGGAAAAATTATCGGTCAACCGGTGGTCGCCGCAAAAAGCTACGATCAAGGCGGCTCCGCGGAGAGCCTGAAATATGCCGTCCTGGGCGCGCAGCCGTTCCTTTTGCTTCGACCGGAGGATTACGAGAGCTGGAAGCACGTCACGACCACCTTCACTCGCGCGGATAAACACTCAACGGACATCTATGCCTTCACAAAAAGGGATATTCTGGGGGTTGCGACCGGTATGCCTGAAGCTGTGGCAAAGGCGGGCGATGGTTGAAAAAGGATGTAGCGTTTCGTCACCCAAGCCAACGATCCTAGAATGTACGAACAAGGGCAATCAGCTTGTCGCCCGATTGACAGAGAACATGTCGCCCAACGTGGTGACAGCTGTATCCTACATCTTCCAATTTGGCGCGCCGACCCAAGAACTCGTCGGCATAATCTCCGCCCAATTTCATATCCGGCCGTTTAACCGAATTTGGCACCTCAGCAACTCTTCAACGATGCAGCTTGATCAATACTCCACAGAACGGCGATCAGCGAATTCGCCCATCCCGTCCTGGGTGCTGATTATCAACGAGCCTCGGTTTTTGGACCAAGATCGAGATGTCCTCCTGGAGAAGCAACGGGCTGCAGTGCCGCCTCCCAAGTTCTAACGCAGAGGTTTACGCAGCGACGAAAGAATGAAGGCTACCTCGTCGTTGCGACCACTCCGGGAGTTATGATGGGCCAAAAAGGAGAACCGGCGGGGGCAGACCAAGTCTACGTCCTCGGTTTGGATGACAATGGAAATCCTCGTGGTGCTCGGTTCACCGTCCTGAGGGACAGCATCGTCTCCGCGGCCATTGACATGAACTGCCGGGTTCTAATCCGGCAGCCCCCCGAGGTGTGCGCGCTGGCCAGAAAACTGCCGCTGGGGTACGTGCTCGGCACCGGGAAGATAGTGAGGTTATTGATCCCGAGAATTGGATACGATCTCTACAGACAGACTGATTTTGGAAGCTTCGCGTATTGCTGCCCTCCAGGAAAAAGCCAGCATCGTCGCTGCTATTCCGACAACCTCGCACTGAGTCTTTTTTTGACCGGCAATTCGCAAAAAACATGATTTGGGAGCGCATCAACAGCTACGAGCGATTGCTAATGTTGAGACAGGTATTAGCAATGAGCCAAATGAGCAACGGCGGTGGACCTGATAGCTCGCTGCTCGCCGAGACCAAACGATCACGGCAGAGCAAGCGCGAGTGGAAGACGCTGTGCGCCAAGGGGGCCTTGGCAATCCACGCAGAGTGCCCGTAGTTGCGAGCGCTACGGACCGTCGCCCGCTCCAGGTAGACACCGGAGCGGGCTCATGTTGTAGTCCGTGACCTCAATGCGCATCGCTGATGCGACCGCAGCATTGGGCACAATTCGCTTTCGAGGCCGCCCGCGAGATCCGCTTAAGGACTTTTATTCCGATCTGGGAATTCACGAACGAGCTTACCATCGACCAACCCGCCACCCTTCCCCTCTGTATCGACTGCGCGTGCTTCACGAACTGTCATACCCTTCTCCACCACAAGCGGGTTGCTTTCGTAACATCCCCATTGCTTATGAAATGGTGCAACACCAGAGCGGCGGCAATCGGCGATAATGTCGCGAACCCAACGCGGCCTCAATGTGCGGGCACCCGCGCCGCTTTCGCCCCCAGATATTAGCCAATCCGGCAAAAGTTCGCCTGGCGGCAAGCGCAGGGGCCCAAGAGCAGGCTCGTAAGAAATAAAGCGAACAACCGCGGGTACTTTCTTTAGGCGCTTCCATCGGAAATCAAACCGTGTCTGATCTTCGGCCGTTGTTCCGAGCCACACGTTGGGATACCCATCACGCCAATTGGAAGGCAGCATTTTTTCTATGTTTTCCGGCCTCTTCGTAAGCACCAGCCAATCTAATGCGTCGCACTTGCGGATCAACGCGAACAAGTCCCTGCGCCACGAAGAATCAACCTGGTTGTCAAAGACGTCGGCGAGCGACGCGCAAAATACCCGAGGTCGGTGGCCATTTTCCTTTCTAGATGTTCTGGCTTGCGCGTTCCACTGGACAGGCTTTCTCCAATTTTGTTCTGACGTTCGTTTGCGCTCGCCGTGTGCGCCCCATTGCACCTTTTTGTATCGGTGATCCATCATTGCTTCGGCATAGCAATTGTCACACCCCGGCGACACTTTTTGGCAGCCGATCCACGGATTGAACGTATGGTCGCACCATTCAATTTTAGAGTTTTCACCCATCACGAATCTCCAAAGGGTTCAGAGCATCGCTCTGCCCGAAACAGCGGTTTCGGTGGAATCCTTTACAAGTTCGGTCCAGCGCCGTTGGAGATTCCAAACCTAATCGGACGACGTTTCCTCGGAAGGCCTTCCCCACTCCGAGCCGCTAACTAGCTCCGTAGTGCGGCCAAGCGCTCGGTGCTCGTGGCATCGTGCCAAAAAACGAAAACGGGCCCCACTGAAATGTGGAGCCCGCGCCTTCCCATTCTAGACATTCTTTAGCAACGGCCCAACCGACGAGCCCGGTGCACGCCATATCGTCTCCGCTGCCATATCCTGAACGTGCGCGGTCAGGTTTGAGAGCCCCTTGTCGAATTCAGTGACGAGCCGAAGAACCACCCGCAGGTCTTCTCGCAGGTCCGCCAGCTTTCGGGCGAGGCCGGCGCATTCTCATAGCCTTGCCGTTAACTCGGCTAACCCTTCTGCCGAGCTCGTCCGCAAAATGAATGGCAAGTCGTCCTTTATCTTTCGCGCCTCAAACCTCAAACTCCCACCCTCTGCAATTACATCGAACAATTCCTCGACCTCAGCGGGCAGCAACGGACTTCTCTCGCAAGCTGCGACAGCGTGGGTAAGCTCCTGGAGCAAATGCGGGCTACATTCCGGGGCATTTTCTCGCAGCTCGGTGTCGGCACGCGTGTTTAGTCCGGCGAGGATACCGTCGTAACTCATGATCATTTCTCCGTTGGTTTGCCGCAGCATCGAGGCTGCATTCACAACGGGCATTTACAAGATCGCGAATGCCGTCCAGCGGTGGCGGGTTTCGACCCCCGACACCTCACATCTGTGGGTGCGCGACGCCGGTGCGACTAGGTTGGCTGAACGCACAAGCCTGCTGTGGAGGATACCAGGGAAAAGACTTGGGCACCCCGCGGCAGCCTAGAGAGCGCTTCTGGACCGTCAACCGCACGCACGCCACCGAGGACAATGCCGGTGCGGAGGTTCGAACCTCCGCACCGGCAATGACAAACCGTCGGCCGAACTTAGCCAGCCCCTAGGCCAGATACTTGTCGACAAAGTCCATGGTGTTCCCTGCCTCATCAACCACGTCGATGCGCTTCTCTGACCTATCGAACTGACAGAATCCATCATCTTTCCCGCGGTACTGAAGTAATCCTAGCGCATGCAGCCCGAAGAGACGAAGAACGTAATCGGTCACCTGATTGATCGGCTCATGGTTCGTCTGCAGGAGGTCAGAAAACCCATCGACAAGTGTCGACATGGCTACTGGCGCTTCGATATGCTCTACTTCGTCCGGAATTCCGTGATCCTTCACGCCGAAACTGCTTCCCAGCTGACTCGATGGTCGCCACTTTCGAACCTTGCGCCCACCGTACTTTTCGCCTCTGGCGATACCGCGGGCTGCTAGGCACCTCGTTATGAGGTGCATCCTTTGAGATCTCGGCAAATTCGCGAACTCGGGATCGTGCATTAGTAGGCTGGCATCAAGAGTTCGGGCGATTTCAGCAATTATAGCGTCAAGCCTAACGTCCATTGAATTTCTCCTTGTTGGCCGCAATGCGCGGCTGGACAAGGTTGCTTTACAAGTTCGCCTGATACTTCTGCCGCTGCTCTCCAATCGCCTCCGCAGAAGACTCACCGTACCGACACCGGCGCTCAACACCTAAGAAGTTTCACAAAACTCAGGATGCCGCAGGAACGATCACGGACCCTGTGCTGACGGTTGGCAATTTGCTCGAATAGATCAATGATCCTCGGTTTGCTGCTCACAAGCTTATGACAGTTTACATTATACACTGCAGCTCAACGAAGCCCCGGCCTTCGCTTCTGAGAAAAGTTCAATAGGCGAGACCACCGATTTCAGTCGCGGACAAATCCGTCACTCCCACCTCGTCCGCGACTGGGTATTGCTCGCAACCACGCTCTGGTAGTAGGGCTGGTCGGTGTCCACGACCTGAATTTACTCAGGTCGTAGACCGGTCCGTCAGACCCTCTATGCCGGCTTAGCAGGGGCGCTCTTTCAGCGCACTTTCAGTGCGCGAAAGGCTGAATCGTTGCCGTGGCGGATCATCCGACCGAGGAAGCCTTGTTTATGCAGAAGGATCGCGAGTTCTGCCTGATGGTGCAATGACAACTCGTCGTTTTCCGTATCAGCGTTACCGCGGTCATCCGTAGATGGCCTTCGCTTCTTGAAGCGTGCCTTGATGGTATAGGTAGCGGTTGACACCAAATCTTCGCGAAGTGTCTTCTGAGACTTTACGACCACCGGTCTTTTCACGTCGTCACTCTTTGGGTAGTGACGGCGGAAAGTGCTTTCGATTGGAGCTATCCCTCCTCCGCTGAAAAGTAAGTATAGATGAGGGCACCACCTCGGAGGGCGGCCATCATCAAAGTGCTTGAGGTCGTAGTCGATACCACCCAGAACTATAGGCTCGCTAATTGGAGCCCGCGCAATCTGGTTTCGCAAGCGATCTTTGAGCCGATCCCACCGGAAGCTGTCGAGGTGCCCGACATCGAACAAGTCCGCGGGCACAATGCTCGCCGTAAACCAGAACTCTGGGTCACGGGCCATGTATTCGGCCAGCGTTGAGCCCCACCAGCGACGAAAGGCGCGAAGGCAAACTGGACATCCTGCTGAACGACATCTGAAGAAACCACACCCGTTAAGACGCTCGGCGAGGGCGCGGCCGGGCTCACCAAATTCGGGAAGAGCGCTCATAAGACGGCGGCGCCGATCGTGAGCTTCACTCAGCGTCTCGAACTTTTTCAGATGTTTTGCAGGATCGTAGTCTTCGTTGATATCGGCGGAGCAGAAGTTGAATTTCATGAAGATCTCAGGGGTGTTCAAGAATAAGATCGCTGGAATCGATCCATCCGAGCGGCGCTAAATCGGGCGCAGCCAAGGTTCGCTTTAAGCGAACCTTGGCACGAGACCTCAGTCCCCCCAATCGTCTTCGTTCTCCTCCTGCACACTCGAGACGCTCAAGGCGGTGATGTCTTGAAACTCGATGGTCGGTCGCTCTCCAGCTGGGACACGAACGAAGCCGATGATCTTGATCGCGGTGCTATCGGCGAGATCATCCAATTTTGCTCTGAGTTTGGTGGCAGGGCAATCTGAACCTGCCTGTCGAACACGCGTTTTCTCTCTTTCCGGTGCCTTACGTCAGAATGATCCGCTTCGCCCTGCTCTGCAGTATTGGCTCCGGGAGCGATAGGCGGTGATTTCCTGCGTGGATCGTTGAGAGCCGCCAGCTGAGCAAGTTTCTGGATGCCGCCATGCTTCTGTAGGGCTTCAGGGATATTGTCGACCGAAACTCCAATTCGCTCGACTAGGTACCGAAGCGCGCGGGCCGCTTTTGAGGCCTTCTTGCGAGCCTCCTCCGACTTGGCGTCCGTGATGAAGATCATTGCGGCGTAAACGACGTCCGATTTTTGTCCAACGCTCTTCAGAAACTGATCCTTGCGCTCGCGGTCAGCCTCGATCGCCGTCGCAATGCTCATTGCGTCCGCGAACATCTGGTACAGAGCTAGCCGGTAGCGCTGATCAACGCGCCGGTATTCCTCCTTGATGTGGTCAAGGCGGTCCAGCAGTTCATCGTATGAGTGCGGTGTAGCAACTAGTTCTCGGGACATAGGCTCACGTCTCCTTACTTTGTGTAAGCAAAACGCCAGCCGGCACTTCGTCATTCGCGCAGCTTAGATGCTACTCGATTGATTGAATCCCAGATCGGAATCGCTTTTTGACGCGCCTCGCGCATGACTGCGCTGCCACGAATTCCGCAACAGGCGCATCAAAGGTCTAACATGGAGCCCGGTATTGGACCGGCACACCCTGCTTCGTCCGCTTTCCGACCATTGAGCAATTTCGATGCTAGGACGAGCCAGGCATCGGCTTTTTTGGTTCTACAGGCCTCCTAATATGCTGTCAATCGCATTTTTGTGTGTTATGGTCGGACATGAGAGCCCCCTTAACTCCTCGTCTTCTGACTGCACAGGAATGTGCAATCCTGCTGCTGCGTCTGATTGAGCTTCGAAATCAGGAAGGTACGCCGACTAGCCGCGTACGTCTCTCTGATCTCACGTTGCGCCGTTTATGGGGGCGACATCGTCTGGATAGAGAATTCGTGGAGGAAGTTCAGGAGTGGTTGTTTCGAGGTGGATGGACAATTTTCTTTGCGGGCTCGACGTATGCCGCCATCAAGACATCCGCAGTGCTCAATTGGTCCCGCCTATCGTCGAAGCGATTGTTTGAGGAAGTCGGCACTGACGACTTGAGGTTCATTCAAAATGACGACTTTGATTTCGCCCGGCATGCGCGCTTGCTTGCAAGCGAAGCTGACATTTACGATAGCGACTGAGCGCGTGTGAGCTTCGTGACTGCCGAGCTTTTCATCTATTGATCCACGTTCGAAGCTAGCATATCTTACAAGTACACACGGTTTTATCCGGTGTTACGCTAGTTCTCCTCCACTCAGTCTGCGGACGAGTCACGTGAAACAATCGCCGCTGGTACCGGCGACTGGCACGTCAAAATGGAGTCGAAATCTGCTGGTCGCGCGCACAAAGCGCGGCTTACGGACGAACATTCGTCCGCTTCTGATCGTCGCCTATCTCGTGGAAGTACTAGTGCGACTGTCTGCTTCTCGAACTCAACCACAACCCAGGACGTCGACTCGACGCCCTGCCGACAGCTCACGCCGCGGTTGTTGAGCAGGCGGCAAGCAGCTGCCTACTGCAACCTATCGCCGAGCGCTTTTTCCGCTTGGGTGCGGTCTGGCAAGCTGCCCTCGCCCCTCGCCGGCACAATGCGGTGGGATCTAAAAGCTATCGACCTCGCATTGGACATCATGAGCGGCCTCCAGCCGCAACAGGAAACGTCTGCCTTAGATGAATGGAGAGTTAAACGTGCGCGTCGTTCTGAAAGGAGTTCATAAGGTCAACGCCCGCCTCGCTACGGGCGAAATCAAAACCTACTACTATGCTTGGCGTGGCGGACCGCAAATCAAGGCCAAGCCCGGCACGCCGGAATTTGTTCGCGAATACCACGAGGCGTACGCGAGCATCCGGCAGCCCCGCGCCGGCACGTTCATGACGATCATCGCGCAGTATAAAGCTGCGCCAGAGTTTACGGCGCTCGCTCAATCGACAAAGCGCGCCTATCTCGCCTACATCAAGCTGGTCGAGGATGAATTCGGTGACTTGCCAATCGCCGCCCTCACCGACCGTAGAGTTCGCGGCGAGTTTAAGGGCTGGCGAGACAAGTTCGCCAACACGCCACGCAAAGCCGACTACGCCTGGACGACATTGGCGCGGCTCATGTCGTTCGCAAAAGACCGCGGCATCATTGCTACCAACCCATGCGAGCGAGGCGGCCGCCTCTATGCAGCTGACCGCAAAGATAAGATTTGGTCGGAGCAGGACATCGCTGCGGTCCTGTCGGTCGCCTCGCCGGAGATCCAACTCGCGTTGATACTGGCATTGTGGAGCGGCCAACGGCAGGGCGATCTCTTGCGCCTGCCCTGGTCTGCGTACGAGAGTCCGTACATTCGGCTTCGGCAGTCGAAAGGCGGCCGGCGCGTCGCGATGCCAGCCGGCACGCCGTTGAGAGCCCTGCTTGACGCGACCGACCGTCGGGGGCCGCTCATCCTGACGAACACACTGGGCCGGCCCTGGACGTCCGACGGATTTCGTACCTCGTGGTCAAAGGCCTGCGAGCGCGCCGGCATCAGCGGTCTCACCTTTCATGACCTGCGCGGCACGGCCGTGGTTCGGTTGGCGATTGCTGGCGCCAGCGTGCCGCAGATCGCAGCGGTCACCGGCCACTCGTTGAAGGATGTCGAAGCCATTCTCGACGCGCATTACCTGGGGCGCGATATTCAGCTTGCTGAAGCTGCGGTGCTGAAGCTCGAAGCGAGAACAAAACTGTAAAATGACCTGTAAAATGAGGCCACCTCACCGCGTCACGCCTGCTGCTAAGTGCTTGATTTATATGGTGGGCGCACCAGGGCTCGAACCTGGGACCCGCTGATTAAGAGTCAGCTGCTCTACCAACTGAGCTATGCGCCCGAAAGGCGGTAAGGCCTTGCGAGGCCGGTCGTTTAGCAAAGCGATCCGGGTATGGCAAGCGATCGGGCGCAAGTTTTCCAAGGCTTCGTCCACAAGTCCAACATAGCGAAAAGCCGCTGGATTCCAGCGGCTTCGCCAGGGTTAATCGCGGGACAATCCGGCCGTGCTCAGAGCCGCCCCTCGCGGTCTCCGTCCGGACCGCCGTCGCGGTCGAAACGGTCACGGTGGAGGTGCTCCATGCCGCGCTCCATCATGCGGTCCATGCGGCGTTCCATGAAGTGGCGGGGCGGGCCGTCTTCGCCGCCGCCGAATGGGCCGCGGTGGCGGGTCAGCACCGCGAGGCGGCGCTTCTGGCCCTCGTCCAGCGTCTTGTAGAGCGGATCGGCGGCATCGGCGATCTTCTTCAGGGCCGCGGAGCTGGCGCCCATGTCCTCGGCGCGCTGGCGCAGGCGGGCGATCGGATCCTCCGGCCTGTCGGTATCGCCGGGGCCGGCATTCATCCGCGCATTGGCGCGGTCGATGCGCAGCTTGGCGAAATCGCGCACGGCGGCCTCGACCGGCGGCCACAGCTTCTCCTGATCGGCATTGAGCCTCAGGCCGGCGTGGACGGCGGCGATCCGTGCGTCGATGAAGGCGGCGCGGTCCTCGGGGTTCATGCGCATGTGATGGAAGCGCTCCATCCACGGGCGATGATATTGAGCATAGACCGCGCCCGAGCCGGCGACGCTGAGCACGGCGATGGCAGCGATGGTGAACTTCCTCATACGGACCTCCTCTGGAAGGATGCCCTGAGGATGAGCGCGGCGCCGCCGACGCGCAACTTACAACTTGGACAGGAAGCGGTGTTCTTAGGACCACGTAACGGCTGATTTACCGCCAGCCACGATCGGAAATCATTTGCAACAAAAAGGCTTCCGTGCAGCTCGCACGGAAGCCCCCGTTCATCGTGCATCAAGATCAGTTCGTCGTGCTCTTGGCTTCCTTCTGGAACTCATCGATCAGCGCCTGGCCGACGCGGCCTGCGGCGTCCTTGTAGACCGGCTCCATCGCCTTGCGCATCGCCTCGTCCTGCTCCGGCGTGAGCTTGATGATCTCGCTCTTGCCGCTCTTCTTGATCTCGGCGAGCGCGTCGTCGTTCTCCTTCTGCGACTGCGCGTTGCTGAAGGCAGTCGCTTCCTTCATTGCCTTGGAAAGCTGGTCGCGGATGTCGGCCGGCAAATCGTCCCAGAACTTCTTGTTCACGATCACGACGTAACCGATGTAACCGTGATTGGTCTCGGTGATGTACTTCTGCACCTCGTGCATCTTCTGGGTATAGATGTTCGACCAGGTGTTCTCCTGGCCGTCGACGACCCCGGTCTGGAGTGCCTGGTAGACTTCCGAGAACGCCATCACCTGCGGCAGCGAGCCGAGCGCCTTGAACTGGGCCTGGAGCACGCGCGAGGACTGGATGCGGAATTTCACGCCCTGATAGTCGGCAGGCGAGACCAGCTTCTTGTTGGCGCTCATCTGCTTGAAGCCATTATCCCAGTAGGCAAGTCCGGTGATGCCCTTGGCGTCGAGGAGCTTGAGCAACTTTGCGCCGAGCGGGCCCTCCGTCACCTTCCGCAGCGTCTTCAGATCGGGAAGGATGTAAGGCAGATCGAATACCTCGAATTCACGGATGCCGAGCGGGCCGAATTTCGAGTTGGACGGCGCCAGCATCTGCACGCTGCCGAGCTGGAGCGCCTCGAGCTCTTCCTTGTCCTTGTAGAGCGTCGAGTTCGGATAGACTTCGACCTTGACCTTGCCGCCGGTGTACTTCTCGGCGAGCTCCTTGAATTTCTCCGCCCCCTTGCCCTTCGGCGTGTCGGTCGCGACGACGTGGCTGAATTTGATGATGATCGGGTCGGCGCTAGCGGGGCCGACAAGGCCTAAGGCCAATGCCGCGACGGAGGCCGCGATCGCGAAGGTGCGCATAATCTCTCCCTGATGTCATTTGGGCCGCCCGGCGCGCGGGCGACCGTCCTCATGCCGGCTGCATCAATACAGGGCGGCGCGCCATGCGGCTATTGGCCGTTAGCAGGGCAGGTATTCATGGTGAATGCCACGAGCACCGCTGCGCGCCCTTTCCCGCTTTGCGAGCGGGAGAGGTGAAGCCCACGCGCATCGCCCGCAATGACAAGGCTTCGCTTGTCAGCTCGCCGCTGCCGTCGTCACCGTGTCACGCTGGCGCTTCATGACGATCTTGTTCAGCGCGCCGAGATAGGCCTTTGCGGAGGCGACCAGCGTATCCGGATCCGCCGCGCGCGCCGTCATCGAACGGCCGTCCTGCGACAGCCGCACCGAGACTTCAGCTTGCGCGTCGGTGCCTTCGGTCACCGCGTGAACCTGGTACAGCTCGAGTTTGGCCTCGTGCGGCACCAGGCGCTTGATGCAGTTGAACACTGCGTCGACCGGACCGTTGCCCTCGGCTTCCTCGATCTTGATCTGGCCGTCGACGTCGAGCTTCATGGTGGCGCGCTGCGGACCGTGGGTGCCGGCGATCACGGTCAGCGAGGTCAGCTTGATGCGGTCGTGCGAGGCCGCCATCTCCTCGTCAACCAACGCCTCGATGTCCTCGTCGTAAATGTCCTTCTTGCGGTCGGCCAGCGCTTTCATCCGCGTGAACGCATCTTCCAGCTGATTGGGGCCGAGCTTGTAGCCCATCTCCTCCAGCTTGTGCACGAAGGCGTGGCGGCCGGAATGCTTGCCGAGCACCAGGGAGGACTGCTTGAGGCCGACCATCTCCGGCCGCATGATCTCGTAGGTGGACGCGTCCTTCAGCACGCCGTCCTGATGGATGCCGCTCTCATGCGCGAACGCATTCCGGCCGACGATAGCCTTGTTGTACTGGACGGGAAACGAGGTCGCCGCCGATACCACCTTCGAGGCGCGGGTGAGCTGCGTGGTGTCGATCTTGTTCCAGTACGGGAATTTGTCGTTGCGCACGTTGATCGCCATCACAATCTCTTCCAGCGCGGCGTTGCCGGCGCGCTCGCCGATACCGTTGATGGTGCACTCGACCTGACGCGCGCCGCCGACGATACCGGCCAGCGAGTTGGCGACCGCCATGCCGAGGTCGTTGTGGCAGTGCACGGAGAATACAGCCTTATCTGAATTCGGCACACGCTCGATCAGCGTCTTCATGAAGTGGGTGTATTCCTCCGGCACCGTGTAGCCGACGGTATCTGGGATGTTCACCGTGGTGGCGCCGGCCTTGATCACGGCCTCGACGATGCGGCATAGAAACTCCATCTCACTGCGGGTGCCGTCCTCGGCCGACCATTCGACGTCGTCGATCTGGTTGCGGGCGCGCGCGACCATCGCGACCGAGGTCTCGATCACTTGCTCCGGAGTCTTGTTCAGCTTCACCCGCATGTGCAGCGGCGAGGTCGCGATCACGGTGTGGACGCGGCCGCGCTTGGCAAATTTCACCGCCTCGGCGCAGCGGTCGATGTCGGCCGGATGGGCGCGTGACAGGCCGGCGATCACCGCATTCTTGGAGCGGCGGGCGATCTCGCTGACGGCCTGGAAGTCGCCCTCGGAGGTGATCGGAAAGCCGGCCTCGATGACGTCCACGCCCATATCGTCCAGCAGTTCGGCGACTTCGAGCTTCTCCTCGAAGGTCATGGTGGCGCCGGGACATTGCTCGCCGTCGCGCAGCGTGGTGTCGAAAATGATGACGCGGTCCTTGTCGGACTTGTTCACGGTGGCCATTCTAGATTTCCTTTTGAGCTTTTGCGCCGTTCAGTGGTCTGGGCGCTTGAGGTGTCCGGTGATCTCGTACAACCCCTGAGCGCCCAGGCGCGTGGCGCCCAGCCGGCCCTCAGGGGCAGCTAAGAAGAAGCCCGCCAAGAATGAGGGTGGGCAGCGCGGCCGGGATCGTGGCGGCGGCCACGGCCACCTCCCCCGAAATCCCATCGATTTGGCCGCGAATCAGCATTGCCAGACCCTTTGAGCCCTCAATCCTCGGTCAAAACAGTTGACGGTTGGTTGCCGGGAGGGGCTCCATCCGCCCGTTTCTAAACGAGAAACGCCTGCCACTGCAACGCCTAAAAGATAGTCAGTGGAACTGACCTAAATAGGAGAGATTGCAGCCTGCATGAAGCGAAGCGGAACACTGTCCCAGATTCGCTTCGCTGCATCCAGGTTACCAGACGAACGCAAGACGCGCCGGCTATCCCGTGCCAGTGCGGCGGGCGCGGGCCCTGTTCTCCCAGCGGTTCAGCATCTGACCGAGTTCGCCGGTGGCGACCACAGCGGTGCCGCCATTCGTGATCTCGTTGGTGTTCGCCGGCGCGTTGGCAGGCAGCCAGTCCGGCTCGGTGTACTCACGCCAGCGGAGCGCCTCCGCCCGTCTTTTGCGGGAGACGTAGTCCCGCGTGAAATAGCCGGCCGCAAATGCAATCGCGAGCAGGATGACCAGGACGACAACTTGCACAATGAACTCCGGCTTTGTCCCCGTAAGCGCCTCCAATCCAAACGCATTCGAAGGTGACGAAATTGCGACCCGCCATCGCGCAGCGGTTTCGATTCCACCCCTCGCAACCGGCAGCGGACCGCACTAACCTCCGCCCGCTCGGCCGGATCAACCGGTCAGCGAACATGATCGGGAGGACGCGATGACACGCCAAGAGGCTCGTGACGAAGGGCAGCGTGACCAGGATGCTGCGCTTTCACGACGAACACTCGTCCAAGGAGTTGTACAAGGGCTTGCGCTCGGCGCCGCCGCCACAATGGCCGGAGCCGGCTCCGCCCTGGCCCAGACCGGCCCCGCCGCACCGCCGACGACGATCACCACCCCGCCACGCGATTTCGGTCCCCAGGGCGCGCCGACCACGTATTTCTGGGATCCCGACATCATCGCCGTCGATCCCTCCTTCAACGATCTCGCGCAGCCCAACACCGCGATCAAGCGTCTCTATACTGGCGTGCTGTGGGCCGAAGGCCCGGCCTGGAGCGCGCAGGGCCGGTATCTCTTGTAGAGCGACATTCCCAACAACCGGCAGATGCGCTGGAGCGAGGATGACGGCCGCGTCACCGTGTTCCGCACGCCCTCAAACAATTCCAACGGCAACTCATTCGACTTTCAGGGCCGCCAGCTCTCCTGCGAGCACCTGACGCGCCGGGTGACGCGTTATGAGCATGACGGCACCGCCACGGTGCTCGCGGACTCCTATCAGGGCAAGAAGCTGAATTCGCCGAACGACATCGTCGCACACCCCGACGGCAGCTATTGGTTCACCGATCCGCCCTATGGCGGCCAGCTCTACGAAGGCGAGCCCGACGTCGCGGGCGGCCCGAGCAATGCCGGCGGCAAGCTCAATCCGCGGATCGGACAGCCCGCCGGCTTCGTGCCGGGCAAGCGCGAGCTCCCGACCAACTGCTATCGCATCGACCCCTCGGGCCGTATCGATCTCGTCGTCACCGAAGACCAGGTGCCAGATCCGAACGGCCTGTGCTTCTCACCGGACTACAAGAAGCTCTACATCGCCTCGACCGGCAAGGGACCGGGCGACACCGGAGCGGGCGGCAAGGGCGAGATCTTCGTGTTCGACGTCGGCAGCGACAACAAGCTCTCCAACCCCAAGAAGTTCAGCGATTGCGTGATCGACGGCGTGAAGTGCGGGCCGGATGGCCTGCGCTGCGATGTCAACGGCAATATCTGGGCCTCCAGCAATGCCGGGCGCGCCGTCGGCTATAGCGGCGTGACGGTGTGGTCGCCGGAGGGCAAGCTGCTCGGCCGCATCCGCCTGCCGGAGGTGTGCGGCAACGTCTGCTTCGTCGGCCCCAAGCGCAACCGGCTGTTCATGGCGGCGAGCCAGTCGCTCTACGCGGTCTACACGGCGACGCAGGGCGCAGGCCCGGGCTGAGCGACACAAGCTCCATTGCGACGCTGCGCCGGCGTTCCTCGCCGGCGCCAATCGTTTTGATAATCCTTCGGCGCGCGAGGAAAAAAAGGCCATGCGTGTTGTGATCTGCGGTGGTGGCGTGATCGGCGCCTGCACCGCCTGGTTTCTTCGTCGCCGCGGCATCGACGTCATTGTGGTGGAACGGACAGAGATCGCGGCCGCAGCCTCCGGCAAGGCCGGCGGTTTCCTCGCACGCGACTGGTGCACCGGCACGCCGCTCGACGCACTGGCGCGGCGCAGCTTCGCACTTCATGCGCAACTGCCCGGGGAGATCGCGGGCGATTGGGGCTACCGCCCCATGACCGCCTATAGCGGCCTCGTTGTCCCCGATGGTGACGCACGGCGGAATCTGCCCTCGGCACTTGGCTGGCTCGCCAACGGCGTCGCCATCGCGCAAACCATCGGCACGACCGCGACGACCGCGATCGTTCACCCTCGCAAATTCACCTCGTTCGTCATGGATGCGGCGCTCACGCAAGGCGTGCAGCTTCGTCGCGGCCGGGTCAGCGGCATCGTGCGCGATGCGGATGGCATCACAGCGAGCGGCGTCCAGGTCGAGGGCAGCGTCATCGAGGCGGACGCCGTCGTCATCGCGATGGGGCCGTGGTCGCTGCTCGCGGCGCAATGGATGAACCTGCCCGCCATCTATGGCCAGCGCAGCCCGAGCATCGTTTATGACACCGGCGCGGATGTGCCAGCCGATGCGCTGTTTCTGGAGCATGAGGACAATGGCGGCGCGGTGTCGATCGAGGTTTTCCCACGTGCCGACGGCAGCACGCATATCACGGCGCTTTCCGACATCGCGCCGTTGCCGCTCGATCCCGCAGCCGTGACACCCGACCAGGACGCGATCGCGCGCCTGCAGGCGATGAGCGAGCGGTTGTCGCCGCTGTTCCGGCCCGAGAAGATCGTCGCGCGCCAGGCCTGCTTCCGCCCGGTGACGCAGGACGGTCTGCCGCTGATCGGCAGGGTGCCGCAGAGCGAGGGCCTCTACGTTGCGACTGGACACAATGTCTGGGGCATCCTCAATGCACCCGCGACCGGCGAGGCGTTGGCGCAGCTGATCGCCGAGGGCACGACGCAGATCGACCTTTCGCCATTCGAGCCCTCGCGCCTCGCCGCGCTCGATCCGTCGCTGCTGCACGCCCGTTGAACAGATGGGAGCATGCTGGCGGCACACGTGCATGGGCGTCGACCGAATCTGCATGCCTGACGTGCCCGAGTCACGCTGCACTCTATTTGCGCAGCAATGGACTTTAACCGGCCTCTCACAATCCTGAATGCAGTTTCACTTGCCGAGAATGCCCTCGCCGGTATAGTCGCGCCCCAATAGCTCACAAGAGGCTGTTCAAGGGAGAAAAACAACATGAAGAAGAGACTCTCTGTTGCGTTGCGAATTCGCTCGACGCCGCCGTGATCGGCGCGCCGGAGGACGCCGTCAGGAGTGACGTCAGTCTCCCGAGCTCCATCAAGTTAACCGCGAACTGATCGGAACGGCATCCGGGCCTTGCCTGGAGAGCCTTTCGCATGCGGTGCACGCAGCACCTTTTCCTCCAATTGGCAGCCAGATTGCCCGGCCAATCATCAATGCGAGCATTTCAGATTTTGATCGATGGCTTTGCCATCAGCGCTCTCTACGCTCTCGGTGCCACCGGCTTCACGCTGATATTCGGCGTCTCCGGCGTGCTCAACCTCTCCCACGGCGCCATCATGGTGGCCGCAGCGGTGGCGGCCTGGGCCGCCGCCAGCATTCTCAGCGTCGGCACCTATGCCGGTGCGCTGATCGGCGTCGGCGTCGCCCTCATCACGGCATTTGCCACCTATTTCGCAGTGGTGAAGCCGATCCAGGATTCGCGCCGCATTCCGAACGAGGAGAAGGAGATCTTCGTCCTCACGGGAACGCTGCTGTGGGGCATCATGATCCAGGAGCTGATCGCCTATTTCTTCACCAACAACGCCAAGACCGTGCTGCCGATCGTCGAGGGCGTGGTCGAGATCCTCGGCGTCCGCACGCCGCGCAATGAGATTTTCACGGCGATCGTCTGCTGCCTGGTCATCGCTCTGTTGTGGCTCCTCGTGAACCGCACCCGCACCGGCAAGGCCGTGCTGGCCGCCTCGATGAACCCGCGCGGCGTCACGCTGCTCGGCCTCGAGCTCACCAACATCTACGTCGTGGTGTGGGCGATCTATGGTATCCTCGCCGGCATCGCCGGCGTGCTGCTGGGCATGTTTCTGGGCGTCAGCTCCTACAGCGTCGGTCCGCTGACCGCGAGCGCGTTCTCCATCGTCGTGCTCGGCGGCCTCGGCAGCGTCTCCGGCTCGCTGATCGCGGCCTTCGTGGTCGGCTATCTCGAGACCCTGACCGCCTATCTGATCTCGCCGGCCTATCGCACCATCCCGGCGCTGCTGCTGCTCGTGTTTGTGATGTACATCCGGCCCCAGGGCCTTCTGGGGAGGCGCTGAGATGGCCACCTTCTTCACCTCTCGCCTCTTCTTCGTCTCGCTCGCGCTCGTCGTCATCGCGGCAACGCTGCCGCTCTACGTCTCTGGCTATGTGCTGGGCCTGCTCACCGTCGCATTCTATTTCGGTGTGTTCGCGATGGCCTGGGACCTCTTGTTCGGCTTTGCCGGCGAGGTCAATTTCGGGCCGACCTTCCTGATCGGCGTCGGCGCCTACACCGCCGGCATCCTCAATGCCCAGTTCGGCTGGTCGGTTTATCTCTGCATCGTCCTCGGCGCATTCGCCTCCGTCATCGCCGGTCTGGTGCTGGCGTTGCCGGCCCTGCGCGTGCGCGGGCCCTATTTCGGCCTGACCACGCTGGTCGCGGTGTTGATGCTGCAGAATTTCGTGGTGGTGTTCGCCGACCTCACCGGCGGCGAGATCGGGCTGACCATTCCCGACGTCATCTCTATCAACGCCGGCGTGAATTACTGGATCGCGCTCGGTTTCATGACGATCTCGGCCGCAATCCTCTACGGCCTGTCGCAATCGCCGATCGGCCTCGTGCTCCAGGCCAGCGGCCAGGACCCGGTGCAGGCCGGCGCTCTGGGCTTCAACATCGTCAAGCACAAACTCGCCGCCTTCATTGTCAGCGCGTTCTTCTCCGGGCTGTCAGGCGCGCTGCTGGTATTCTACTTCGGCACCGCCTCGGTCGGCACCGTCGTCGACGTCGCGGTCGGCGTCAACGTGATCGTCTCCGCCGTGCTCGGCGGCCGGCGCACCGTGCTGGGCGCTGCGCTGGGCGCGATCTTCCTGATCGTCGCCGGCGAGTTCCTGCGGCCGACCGGTGAGCTCGCGACCTTCATCGTCTCGGCGGTCGCGCTCCTCGTCGTGCTGTTCTTCCCTGGCGGCTTCCTCGGAGCGGCCCTCTCGCGCGAGGCGCGCTCGTGATGGATATGAGGCTTCCAAACAGGGCCGTGCTCGAAGTCCGCGGCCTGACTAAACGCTTCGGCGGGTTGACCGCAGTCAAGAACCTCGGCTTCGAGGTCAATGGCGGCGAGATTTTTGGCCTGATCGGGCCGAACGGCTCGGGCAAGTCGACCGCGATGAAGACCGTGATGGGAATCGAGCGCCCGACATCAGGCGAAGTGGTCTTCGAAGGCGAGAACGTCGCCGGCCTGCCCGCGCATAAGATCGCGCGCAAGGGATTTGGCATGGTGTTCCAGCACTCGCGGCCGCTGAACCGGCAAACGGTGCTGGAGAACATCCTGGTCGCGCTGCTGCCGGACAGTCTGTTCATGCTGTTCCCCGACAAGGCGCTGATCGAGCGCGCCAAATGGATCGCCGAGCGCGTTGGGCTCGGCAATGTGATGAACCGCCGCCCGCCGACCCTGCCGTTTGCCGATCTGCGCCGGCTCGAACTCGCCAAGGCCATCGCACGTGACCCAAAGGTCGTGCTGGTCGACGAGCCCTTCGCTGGGCTGACGCGCGCCGAGGTCGAGATGTTCTCCGACCTGATCCGCAGCTTTCGCGACGAAGGCCGCGCGGTGATGCTGGTCGATCACAACGTCAAGAGCGTCGCCGCCCTCGTCGACCGCGTGCTCGCGATGTATCTCGGCGAGGAGATCGTCACCGGCAAAGCCGACGAGGTCATGAGGAACGAGACCGTGCGCCGGGTCTATCTCGGCGGCGCGATCGAGACCCATGCGCGGCCCGAGACCAGCTTCAAGGATAAGGTGCCGCTGCTCCAGGTCGAGAATGTCAGCGTGTTCTACGGCAAGGCGCAGGCGCTGGAGAACGTCTCGATCCATGTCCACGAGGGCGAGTTCGTCTCGATCGTCGGCCTCAACGGCGCCGGCAAGACCACATTGTTCAACACCATCTCCGGCTTCTTGCCCTACAGCGGCGAGATCGTGCGCGGCGGCGAGAAACTCCGCGGCACGAGACCGGCGAAGATCGCACGCAGCGGCCTCGTGCAATGTCCGGAATCACGCGAGCTGTTCGGCGAGATGAGCGTGCGCGAAAATCTCGATCTCGGCGGCCAGCATCTTTCCGACGAGAAGCGCGCCGCACAGCTCACCTGGCTGTTCGAGCTGTTCCCGATCCTGAAGGAACGCCAGAGCCAGATGGCGCAGACGCTCTCCGGCGGCGAGCAGCAGATGCTCGCGATCGGCCGTGCCCTGATGATGCAGCCGCAGATCCTGATCCTGGACGAGCCGACGCTGGGCCTTGCCCCCGTCATCCTCGAGCAACTCTCCAAGGCGCTGACCAAGCTGCGGCAGACCACATCGATCACGGTGTTGCTTGGCGAGCAGAACGTGACCTTCGCGCTGCCACATGCCGACCGCGTCTATGTGCTGGAGCATGCAAGGATCGTGTGGGAAGGCGATCCCGGCCGCTTCGCGAGCGAGGCCGGAGCCGATTTTCTTTAAGTCTGTCAACATCAACAAAAACATAGAAAGGGAAACGACCATGCGACCATCAGTTCTCGGCAGCAGCCTCCTCGCCTCCGCATTGGCCTTGTGCCTTGCCGCTCCCGCCTACGCGCAGTCGAGCGATCCGATCAAGATCGGCGTCATCGCAGAAGTGCAGTCGATCGCTGGCGCGGCGACGCCAGGCGGTGCGCAGATTGCCGCCGACGAGATCAACGCCAAGGGCGGCGTGCTCGGCCGCAAGATCGAGATCGTGACCTACGACAACAAGAGCTCGTCGGCGGATTCCGTTCGCGCTTTCCAGCGCGCCGTCAGCGAGAACAAGGTCTCCGCCGTCATCGCGAGCTATATCAGCGAGGTCGTGCTGGCGCTCGAGCCCTGGGCGGCGCGGCTGAAGATGCCGCTGATCACGCCAGGCGCGGCCTCGAACGAGATCACCAAGGCGATCCACAATGACTACGAGAAGAACAAGTACACCTTCCACGGCTATCTGACCTCGGCCGCGCAGGCCCAGCTCGTCTGCGACGCCGCCAAGGACCTGCTCGTCGACAAGCTCAAGTTCAAGACCGTGGCGATCATGAGCGAGGACGCCGCCTGGACCAAGCCGCTCGACGTCGGCTACGAGGCCTGCCTGCCGAAGGCCGGTCTGAAGGTCGTCGAGCACGTCCGCTTCTCGCCTGATACCACCGACTTCACGCCGATCTTCAACAACATCGAGAGCAAGAAGCCCGACGTGATCGTCACCGGCATCTCCCATGTCGGCGTGCAGCCGACGGTGCAGTGGAAGAACCAGCAGGTGCCGATCCCGATGTTCGGCATCAGCGCGCAGGCGCTGAGCCCGACCTTCTGGAAGGACACCAATGGCGCGGCCGACGGCATACCGTCGCTGGCGGTTGCGACACCCGACGTCGCCGTCACCCCCAAGACGAAGCCGTTCGCGGCTGCCTTCAAGGCCAAGTTCGGCGCACCGCCGGCCTATACCGGCTACACCGCCTATGACGAGGTCTACTTCATCACGGAAGCCATCAAGCGCGCCGGCTCGACCGATCCCGACAAGATGGTCGCCGAGCTCGAGAAGACCGACTACGAGGGCACGATCGGCCGCATCCAGTTCTACGGCAAGAACGACGAGTTCACCCACGGTATCAAGTCAGGCCCCGGGACTGTCACCGGCCTCGTCTTCCAGTGGCAGGATTCCAAGCAGGTCGTGGTCTGGCCCGAGAAGATCGCGGAAGGCAAGATGAAGTTTCCGAGCTTCGTGAAGCTGTCGCAGTAATCGAGCCGCGCCCATGCAAGCCCATCGCTCCCGCGCGGAGCGGTGGGCTTTTCCTTTGTCTTTCGCAGATGCGTTGTGTCGCGGCCGACGCCTATCGACCTTGGGCGATGTTGACTTTCGCCATCCTGCTCCCAATACTTCGAAAAAAATCAAACACAAGACGGTTTTTGAGGGAGGATAGGATGCCGACTTCACGCAGGCAGCTGCTGAAGACATCGGCGGCTGCCGCCGCCGCACTCAGCCTCGATTGGACACGGGCCCAGGCGCAAGCCGAGAATTTGCGCATCGGCTTGATTTACGACCTCACCGGCCCCTTTGCCGCCGGCGGCTCGGTCGCCTCCTCGGTCGGCGCGCAGATCGCCATCGACCTCGTCAACGAGAAGGGCGGCATCGGCGGCAAGACCAAGATCGTGCCGGTCGCCGCCGACTCCCAGAGCAAGGCGGACGTCGCGATCAATGAGGCCGAGCGGCTGATCAGCCAGGAAAAGATCGACATCATCAACGGCGTCTATTCCAGCGCGCACGCGGTGCCGATGGCGGCGAAGGTGGAGCAGCAGAAGAAGATCCTCTGGATCACGACCGCGGTCTCGACCGCCGTGTTCAAGGACAAGAACCTGCAATACGTGTTTCGCGCCCAGATTCATTCCGACCAGTACGGCCAGGCCTTTGCAAGCTTCATCACCGAGCATGCGAAAGCCAAGCTCGGCATCGATCCGAAGGAGGTCAAGGTCGCGTTAATCCACGAGGACGGCCCCTATGGCGTCGGCGTTGCCTCCGCCGACGAGGCCTATGCCAAGGAGGCCGGCATCCAGGTCGTGCTGCGCGAAGGGTATTCGGCCTCCGCGCCCGATCTTTCGGTGCTGGTGACAAAAATCAAGCGTGCCAAGGCCGACGTGATCTCGCATGCCGGCTACAACCCCGACATCACCCTGTTCCTGCGCCAGGCCCGCGAGAGCGGTTTGCGCTTCAAGATGCTGTTCGGGGCCGGCGCCGGCTACAGCCAGCTCGACAAGCTGCGCGCGACTTTCGGTGCCGACATCGACAATTTCTGCAACATCGATCCGGTGCCGGCGCAGTTGCTCGATCCCGCCAAGCTCGCGCCGGGCATGGGCGACCTGATCAAGACCATGGTTTCGCGCTACCAGGCCAAGACCGGCGCGACCGACGTGCCGCCGCACTGCTCGATGGGTTTCAACCAGACCTGGGTGCTGCTCAACAACGTGCTGCCCGTCGCCAAGGAGAAGTACGGCAGCTTCGACCCCGAAGCCATCCGCAAGGCAGCGCTCGACGTCGACATCCCCGCCGGCGGCACCATCCAGGGCTATGGCGTGAAATTCTTCCGGCCGGGCACGCCGCTCTCCGGCCAGAACGAGCGCTCGACCCCGGTCGTGATGCAGAACGCCGGCGAGCACATCTCGGTGGTGTGGCCGACGAACATCCGCACGCGGGAGCCGGTCTTCCCGCTACCGAAGGGCTCGACCTACGGGGCGTGAGGCGGCTGCGCTCTCGTGCCGCCCTCCCCTGGACGGGCTATCGCATATGAATTTTTGGAGCGGCCTGAGCAAACGCCTCGTCCTTCGAGACGCCCGCTGCGCGGGCTCTCAGGACGAGGCTAATTGGCATAGGGCCCGTTGAAACTGCTGCCGCACACTCCGCCCTCATCCTGAGGAGCCCGCCAAAGCGGGCGTCTCGAAGGATGCGCCGCATGGAAGCCGCTTCCCATATGCGATTGCCCTCCCTCGAGAGGAGAGTAAGAGAGCTATGCCCTTACAACACCACCCTTCTCCCCTCCTCCGCCGCCCAATAGCCCGCGTAGTTCACCTTGATGGTCTCGTACGCCAGCGCGAGGTCCGACAGCGGCTGCCGTCCGGTCGCGGCGCATTCCATGAAGTCCTGGATCTCCTGCAAGTAGCCGCGCGTCCATTCCTCCTCGAGGCAGACATATTGCCAGCCGGTTTTCCGGTCGACCTTTTCGGTGATGTAGACGCTGGCGAGCTTCTCCTCGCTGGTCTGGTAGCTCATTAAATGCGTGTTCGGGGTGATGTTGGCGAACAGTGAGCCGCCACTCGTGTGGGTCTCGATCAGGTTGCGCACACCGCCCATGATCATGTCGCCGGAGAACACCGTCGCCTTGGTGCCGTCGGAGAAAGTCGCCGTCAGCGTGCCCCAATCCTCGACATCGACCGGATTGGCCTTGATATAGGTGCGTTCTTCGGGCCTGAGGCCAGCGGTGACGTTGCCGACGTCGCAAGTAACGCTGGCGACGCGAATGGTCTCGCTGCGCGCTTTCGCCTCGACCTGCTTGAGGTAAAGCACGGCCGAGAGCGGATGACAGCCCATGCGGATCAGCGAGCCGCCGCCGGTCATCGCCCATTGCGCGGCATGTGCAGCGTGTGAGCCGGAATGGCTCTCTTCGCCCTTCATGAACAGGATCTTGTCGCCGGTAGCCCTAATGATCTCCGCGGTCTTGGTCACCGCGGGCGCGTAGATCCAGTCCTCGGCATACATGAACAATTTGCCGCTACGCTCGATCGCGGCCCGCGTCGCGTCCATCTCCCCGAGCACGCGCTCGTACATCAGCGCCTTCGGCACGCGCTTGCCGATCGGCTGTTGGTCGCCGTCGTGGCCGAAATAGCCGGCGAAGGGCTTTTCGCAGATGACGTGCTTGCCCGCCTGCATGGCGGCGACGATCATCTCGGCATGGAGATTGGGCGGGGTGCAGATGTCGATGACATCGAGCTCACGGTCCGCAATCACTTCCGCGAAGCTGCGATAGACCCGCGGGATATGGTGGCGGGTCGCAAACTCGACCACTTGATCGCCGCGCGCGGCCACCGCCGCGACCTCGACGTCGACGCCATAGACGCGCTGGAACGCATACATGTGCAGCTCCGACACGAAGCCGCAGCCGACGAGTCCGACTCTGATTCTGGCCATAGCGCCCCTCACCCTTGCTTTGGGAGGCACTATAGCCCGCTGGCCGGCCTAATCCACCGAGACCCGCACCACGCCGGCGCTCATCATGCCGAGCGCCCGCGCGGCCGGCACTGAAAGATCGACGATGCGGCCGCGGATGAACGGGCCACGATCGTTGACGCGGCACTGGATCGTTCGACCGCTATAGGACACTCTCAGCATGGTGCCGAAAGGACGCGTCCGGTGCGCGCATGTCAGTTCGCCACCTCTGCCAGCCTTGGCGTATCCGTAGTACGAAGCAAGCCCGCTTTCGGCGTGGGCAGCAGAAAAGGCAAAAAGCAAAAAGCTGGCAAGAAATACCAATAGCGTCGTCTGCGCTTGCACGGCACCCTCCCGGTTGCCCAGCCCGGCGCTGCAAACGTCGCTTTGTTCCCCAAAGTTCCGGAAACAGTGCCGGGCAATGCCCGGCAGTACCATCACACTTTGTTACTGTTTGTGGAACACCAGGGTGCGCACCTCGATGCTCTCGCGCGGCGCGGCATCTGGCGGCGTGGTCGGATCGACGAAGGCGGTGTGCGGCCCGAACCGCGTGCGGCCATCGGTTGCGGAATCATAGCACTTGAGCAGTAGCGCCTCGTCTGAGGTCATCTCGGGGAAATAGAACCAGCGGTGGTTCGGATTGTACCTTACCGAATAGGTCTCGCCGCGACGGTTGGGATAGATCAAATCGGAAGCGATGAGATCGTCGGGCGCAACCGTCGTGCCGTCAGCCATCGCCAGCGGTGAATCGCGCAAGGGGCCGCGGATCGGCCGCCACAGATTGATCACCTGGACGCGACCCTTCAGCAACTCTTCGGCTTCGTCAGGCAGATGCTCGCGCACGCGGTTGGCGCCGGAGACGGCGGTCTGGTCGACATGCACGCGCGTCGCCGGTTGGCGCGGGCCACCGCCACGGATGTCGGCGGCGCCCTCGATGCGCTTGCGCACGGTGTGGTCGAAGATGAAGACACGATCGGCCTTCAGCGTCGCGCGCAGGAACGCCTCCACGGCGGGATAATAGACGGCCCTGACCTCCTCCTCGTTGTAGAAATCCTTCACGCGGGTCGGATGACGCACCAGCGCGAAGCCTTCGCGATCGAGCGAGAAATTCTGCGCAATCAGCCGCGCATCAAAGATCGGGACCTGATGCGGCTCTGCAAGCGCCGTGCTCTTCGGCTCGCCCGGCGGCGGATCGAAGGCGTAGGTACGCGGCTTGCCTAAGACCGGCGCGAGATAATTGAATTCGGCAGTGACAAAGGGAAGCGATTCGATTTTTGTTTCTTGTAGGCCCATGGCCGGTCTCCCGATGTGGTCGTCTAAAGCATCTCGGCGGGAAGTGGCGTAGCGCAAGGGAGCGGGCGCAAATAGCAATGGGGATGTTGTCGGGGACGCGAAATGCAGAAGGAACGTTTCGAGAGCGGCTTTCGCGTAGAAGGGCGCATTCTCATCTCACGGACGCTTGAGCAATGCGTGAGATCTCGTGCCTCGGACGCGGCCGTGTCCGGAACAAGAGTGTATCCTACTCTAGCAGCGCACCGGACACGTGAGACGGATCATTCCGCGGCCGCGCCGCGGACAGCCTGATGCTTCGCAATCAGTTCACGCGTCAGCGGGATCAGCTCGCGGCCATATTCGATGGCATCAATCAGCGGATCGAAGCCGCGTATCAGGAAATGGCTGATACCGAGGTCGTAATAGTCGCCAAAGGCTTCCGCGACCTGCTCGGGCGTACCGACCAGCGCGGTGGTGTTGCTGTTGGCGCCGGTGAGCTTCGCGATCTCGGTCCAGAGCCGCTTGTCGATGCGGCTGCCCTGGTCGGCGAGCGCGAGCAGGCGCCGCGCGCCGGCCGTGGCGTGGCCGTCGGCGGGCTTGCGGTAGCCGGTCTTGTCCTGAAGCGCGGTCGCGCGCGCCAGAATGTTCTCCGCCTTCTCCCAGGCCTGCTTCTCCGTCGGCGCGATGATCGGCCGCACTGACAGGCTGAAACGCGGGGTCGGCCGCCCGTGCCGGACCGCCGCGTTGTGGACGCGAGAAGTGACGTCGCGTACCTGCGCATAGGATTCACCCCACAGCGCGAATGTGTCGGCGTGCTTGCCGGCAACGTCGATCGCCGCATCGGAAGCACCGCCGAAATAGACGCGGATGCCTTCCGGGCGATACGGCTTAACTTGCGAAAAGGCGTTCTCGACCTGGTAGTACTTGCCCCTGTAGGTGAACGGCCTGTCGCTGGTCCATTCCAGCTTGAGGACGTCGAGGAATTCGGAAGTGCGAGCGTAGCGCTCGTCCTTGTCGTCGAGCGTGTTGCCGTCCTGCCGGAGCTCGCTGGCATTGCCCCCGGTGATGACGTGGATCGCGACGCGGCCGCGCGAGAATTGGTCGAGCGCCGCGAACTGCCGCGCCAGCAGCGTCGGGGCGGTGAAGCCGGGCCGCTGCGCGATCAAGACGTTCAGGCGATCGGTGATGCCGAGGACGTGCTGCGCGACCTGGAGCGCATCGGGCGAGGTCGAATGAAACGCCAGCAGCGCACGATCGAAGCCGGCATTCTCATGCGCTTTCGCCACCGTCTCGATGTGGGTCGGATTGAGCACCGGCCCTTCGCGGACGATGGTCTCGGACGAATGGTTGTTGCTGATGAAGCCGATGAATTCGATCGACATGACCGTCTCCCTGATTTTTTCTGAAAGCTAGAGGCCCAATGCGGCGCGGCCGAGACCGCTGCGCGTGGAATCGTCCTGCGGTGTGTGCACGCGCCCGCACAGCACGTCGCGATAGTGGCGCTCCAGCGGATTGGTGCAACTGAGGCCGTGATTGCCGGAGAGCGACAGCGCATCCTCGACCGCCGCGACGGCATTGTTGGTGACGGTGAGCTTGATGACGTTGGACTCGCTCGCCGAGAGCTGGACGCCATCATCGAAATCACGCGCAAATGATTCGATCAGCCGTGCATTGACCGCGAGCCGCGCCTCGATGGCACCGACAATCTCCTGCGCCCGCGGCAAGCTCGCCAGCGGCGCGCCGAGGCCGGCGGGAACGCGCTGCTTCAGGAACGTGATCAGCCAGTCGCGCGCGGCGCGGGCGACGCCGTCATAGATCGCGGCAACGAATACCGTATGGATGGTCGCCTGCGTCACGTCGGGCGTGCGCCAATCCGCCGGCTTGCGGACATCGACCTCGGCGTCGAGCGGGATCACGACGTCATCGAAGATGACGTCATGGCTGCCGCTGGCACGAAGGCCGTGGTGGTCCCAGGTCTCGACGATGCGCGTGCCCGGCAGGCCCGCCGGCACCAGGAATTGCCCGACCCGCGGCTCCGCCTCGTCGGTCCGGGCCCAGACCAGGTACCATTTCAGGATCGGCGATCCCGTCGCATAGATCTTGTGACCGGACAGGCGCCAACCGGTTTCGGTGCGCCGCGCGATCGTCGCCGGCAGACCGCCGCGCGCGGGCGAGCCGAGCTCCGGCTCGACGCGCAGCGCGTTGATCAGCGCCAGGCCCTCGACGCTTTCGCGCGCAAGGTTGCGTGACAGCCGCGCCGGCCAGGTCGGGCTCCGCGACATGACGAGATGATTGATGTAATGCATTGACAGCACCAGCGCCGTCGACGGATCGGCCTTGCCGATGATGCCGATCACGCGCGCGGCGTATCGTGCGCCGGCGCCGGCCCCACCATGAGCCGCAGGAACCGTGAGCGACAACAGGCCCGCTTCGGAGAGCTCGCGAAAATTCTGGAAAGGGAAGCTGCCATTGCGGTCATGCTCGGCCGCGCGTGCGGCAAAACCTGCTGCCAGGTCTTCAGCACGCGCGATGTAATCGGGCTGGGTGGGGGCTGTGCGCCCTTTGGCTGCGGGAGTCACCATGTCGCATCCAACCCCAGCAGACCGAGAATCTGGCGGCGCAGATCGGCCAGATAGGGATCGCCGCGGTGGCGCGGATAGCGCCGGTCGACACGGATGTCGGCCTTGACCCGTGCCGGGCGGTCACTGAAGACGATGACGCGGTTGGCGAGCACCAAGGCTTCCTCCGCATCGTGCGTCACCAGCAGCGTGGTAAAGCCCTTGCGCTGCCACAGCGAGACAAGCTCGGCCTGCATGGTGATGCGGGTCAGAGAGTCGAGTTTTCCCAATGGCTCGTCGAGAACCAAGATCTTGGGATCGTTGACTAGCGCTCGCGCCAACGCGACGCGCTGCGCCATGCCGCCGGAGAGCTGGTGCGGATAAGCGTTGCGGAAAGACGACAGCCCGACGAGGTCGAGAGCATCGTCGACGCGGTGGCGCTGGCTCTTCAAAATGCCCTGGGCCTCGAGGCCCAGGGCGACGTTGTCCCAGACCGACCGCCAGGGAAACAGGGTCGGATCCTGGAACACGACCACGCGTGAGGGATGTGGACTGATGATGCGGCTCTCGTCCTCGCGCAGCGTTCCGGACCTCGGCTTATCGAGGCCGGCGACGAGCCGCAGCAAGGTCGACTTGCCGCAACCGGAGGGACCGAGCAGCGCGACAAACTCGCCGGGCTCGACGGAGATACTGACGTCGCTGAGGACGGGCAGCTCGGCGCCGTCGATGTCGAAGGCATGGCTGACCTGCTCGATATCGAGCGCGGCGCCGGCAGCCGGACGCGCGATCGCTTGAGCCAGAGCTACCATTTTACAGTCCCCTTCTGCCAGACCAGCAGGCGGTCGCGGATCGAAAACAGCAGCGTGATCGCGCCAGAGCAGAGCAGCGACATCACGATCAGTGCCGCATACATGTTGGCATAGGCGGCCCAGCCCTGCGCCCATTGCAGGTACCAGCCGAGCCCCGCCTTCACACCGATCATCTCGGCAACGACGAGCACCGCGAAGGACGAGCCGAGCCCCATGAAGAGCCCGACGAACACGTGCGGCAGTGCCGCCGGAATCGCGACCTTCAGCACCAGGAAGGACGGCCTGGCCCCCAAGGTCCGCGCGACGTCGTAATAGGCGTTGCTGACGCTGGCGACGCCGGACCAGGTCAAGACGGTGACCGGAAAGCCGGTCGCCAGCGCGATCAGGAAGGTCGAGGCGCTCCAGCTCGACGGGAACGTGAAGAAGGCAATCGGCAGCCACGCGGTCGCCGGCAACGGACCGATGAAGCGCAGCACCGGATGCACCCAATAACCGACTGCGCGCGACCAGCCGATCGAGACGCCGGTCAGAAAGCCGATCGTGGCGCCGACCAGATAACCGCCGAGCTGGAGTTTTACGGAGGCAAAGACACTGTCGAGCAGCTTTGGCAGATCATCGGTATAGACCTCGACGATCGATTGCGGCGGCGGAAAGAACGGCAGCGGCAGCCAAGCGAATTTTGCCGTCGCGACCTCCCACAAGGTCAGGAACGCGCCGAGCGCCACCAGCCAGGGCGCGCGCTTGCGCAAGCCGCGGCCTGCCGAGCCGAGATAATCGGCACCCACCGTTCCGAACAGGGCGACCGCAGCGACGATGAAGGCTGCAATGCCGATCGAATGCGTGCGCGACCAGTCGCCGACATCCTGCCACCACAGGCAGGACAGGCCAAAGCCGATCCAGGCGATGCTTGCGAGCACGCCGACGCCGGTCTCCCGGACCCAATTCGCAAGCAGTGGCGCGCGAGAGAGGCGTGGCGCGCCGGAGGCGAGGCCGTCAGACAGCGAATACGTCGACATAGATGCGCTCCGCGAATTTGGCCGTGTCGGTGCTCGGCTTGAAGACCTGCACGCTCTTCAGATCATCGGCGTAGGCCTTGAGCTCGCGCTTGAGCACGTCACCGACCGGATGATGGTGGTGGGTGTGGTAGCGCACCATGCCCTCGATGTCGGCGAGCGTGGCCGCCTTCGGTGCGTAGGGCCGCAACGATTGTGCGGCAATCGTCGCATGCTGCGCGGTAAACATCGCAGCATCGAGCAGCGCTTGCGTGATGGCCCGGGCGATCTGCGGCTCCTCGCGCACCAGGCTGCCGCGCAAGCCGAGAATGCAGCAGCTCTTTTCGCGATACTCGCCATCGAGATTGGAAGCGACTTCCTTGTACTGTGTATCCTTGAGCCAGAGATAGGCGAGCGGATCGGAGGACAGGAAGGCCTGCACCTCGCCCTTCTCCACGGCGACGTTGAGCAAATTGCCGGGATAGGCGCGCCAATCGACGTCTTTGATCGGATCGATGCCGAGCTTGGCGAGCTGGATCGAGAAGAAATTCTTGTCGGGGCCGGCGAGGTCGCCGACCGCGACGATCTTGCCCTTGAGATCGGCGAGCTTCGCGACGCCGGAATCGCTGCGCGACAGCACCCGCATGCAGCCGCCGTGGGTGCCGGCGGCGATCTTGACGTCAAACCCCTGCTCCAGCGGCTTCAGCCAGCGCAGCGCCATGCCGAGGCCGGCGTCGCTCTTTCCGGTCGCGATCGCCTCGAGCAACTGATCGGTCGAGCCGGAATAGTTGACGAGCTCGACGTCGAGATTGTGCTTCTGGAAGAAGCCGTGCTCGATGGCGACCGGCACGGGCGCGAGGCAGACCGCGCCGGCATTCCACGACAGTTTCAGCTTGCGCGGAGCGCCAGTGAGCGCAGGTGCATTCGATGCCGTCTGGCACAATGGAAATTCCGAGAAGTCGACGCCGGGCGCGAACCCGCGCGGCGCAAACGCGTGTGCCGCACCAAGGGCGCCGAACGGCGCAGCGAAGGCTGCCGCAAGCCCCGCCTGGAGCAGATGGCGCCGGTCCAGCCTCGATCCACCGCGCTTGTCGTCGTTGCTCATCGGTCCCACTCCTGCGCTGGCACGGCTCCGCTACATGCGCAACGGCTCGCGTTGCGCATGTTCCGTACGGAGCTGCGTTTGAGAGAAAATCTTTTCGCCGGCGCTTCACGCGCCGCGTTGATGCGATGCGCAAATGATGCGGCGCAGTCGCCGCATCGTCAATGAAATGGAATTTCGAATGTTTGGCGAAGCGAAGTCATTCTCTCCATCGCCACCCTCGCGAACGATGAAAGGATTTTCACCGCTGCATCGTTTGGCAGAGCGCCGGGCTTCCCGCTCCCTGCTTCTTTCCTACGCAATTTCGGCCGCGCACACCGCACTTTCTCGAAAGCATCACTTTGCTAAAACGTCCTTGCCTGCCGCCTCTGCAATACGGATAGCCATTTCATTGACTGCGCAGCGCGCGGTCATAGACTTCATCATCTTGCTGCATCGCTCGCTCACGCGTCGTGAGCAAACCAACAAGACAGGCCACATGCGCATCAACTCCCATCATCATCCCATCACCCGCCGTCTCGCGGCATCGCTGCTTGCCGCCGCCCTCACCTTGTCGACAGCCGCCGCATCGTTCGCGGCCGACACCGTCGTGCTGCGCGTCGGCGACCAGAAAGGCGGCAACCGGTCGCTGCTCGAAATCTCCGGTTACACGAAAGACCTGCCCTACAGAATCGAGTGGTCGGAGTTCCCCGCGGCCGCGCCGATCCTGGAAGCGCTCAACGCCGGTGCGCTCGACGTTGGCTATACCGGCGATCTCTCGTTCCTGTCGGTCTATGCGGCCGGCGCGCCGATCAAAGCGATCGGCGGGACGAGGTCAGACCCGAAGACGCAGGCCATCCTGGTGCGCCAGGATTCGCCGATCAAGTCGGCCGCCGACCTCAGGGGCAAACGGCTCGCCGGCACGCGCGGCGGCTGGGGCCAGTTTCTGATCGGCGCGACGCTGGAGAAGGCGCAGATCAAGCTGGAGGATGCGACCTTCGCGCCGCTCGGACCGGTCGACGCCAAGATCGCGCTGCTCGCCGGCTCGATCGATGCATGGGCGGTGTGGGAACCCTACGTCTCGTTCGCGACGCTGAAGGACAAAGCCCGCGTGATCGCCGACGGAGAAGGCCTGACGCCAACCATCACCTTCATCGTCGCTTCCGACAACGCCATCGCCATCAAGCGCGCGGCGGTGCAGGATCTTGTGCAGCGGCTGAACAAGGCGCGGCTATGGTCGCTTGATCACCTTTCCGACTATGCCAAGAACACGGCCGAGCTAACCAAGCTGCCGGAAGACGTGCTGCTCTCGGCCTACACCGCGCAGCGCACCAGCCCGATCGTGATCGACGAGAACGTCGTGAAGGAGGTGCAGGAAGCCTCCGATCGCTCGACGCGCTATGGCATCCTGCCGAAAAAGCTCGACGTCGGCAAAGCCGTCGACCGCAGCTTCACGGCTGCGGCCGCAGGATCGAACTAATTGGACCCGGCGGGATGCGCAGGCTTCGCCTCGAGGCCGGCCCGCTGCATCTCGCCGCGATCGTGCTCATGCAATTGGCCAGCATGAGCATGATCGTGTGGCTCGCGCTCTAGCCGCGCAAAACGTTACCAATATCCACGATAGTAAGGCCGGTGAAAGACCCGATACGGCCGGTAGTAGCCGTAACGATAGCCGTAGTACGGACGATACGGCCGATAGTATCGCGGATAAGCGTAGGCGGGCCCATAGCCGTAATAAGCCGGGGCATAACCATAGCCGTACCCCGGGTAGCCATAGCCGCCGTAGTACGGGCCGCCATAGTAGCCATAGGCGTAAGGCGCGGTGCTGGCGGCGATGGCGCCGCCGATGATCGCACCGGCCGCGAGGCCGCCGAGACCCCATCCCCAGCCGCCGCCGCGCCAATGCACCTGCGTGACATCATCGCCGACGGCAGCCTTCATGGTCGCGACGTTGGTCGGCATCGGACCCGCCGCGGCCTGCTCGATTTGGCCGGCCATGACCACGCCGGCCAGCGAACAGGCAATTGCCGTTTTCCAGATCCTCATCGTCTTACTCCCTGTCTGACGTTTCGCTTGGAAATGGATCGCATCGCCATGATCGAACATCCTTGCGCCTAGTCAAAGCCTCGAATTTGCGTGCGGCGCACAAGTGCCCTTCACGTCTCGCTGCGAGACGGCCGCTGGCGGGCCAGCGCGCCTGCTCGGTCGCCATGTGACACCGGCGCGACGCCGGAGTTCGGTGGCCAAGAACGGCATCAGGGCAAAGCATTAAGCTTCCCGCGCTCGCAACTAACAACCTACTTCCCGATTTACTATTCGTACCGTTACTATCGGTTCCAATGGGCGCGGGACCGCGGGGCTTCTCGCGACAAAAGGCCTCGGCAAGCGCCAGAGCGCGGGAGGATGACATGAGTGCCGTCGGTAGTGAACCGCTTGCCCGCCAGGCGCTGGCGTTCGTCCTCGCTGGCGGACGCGGCAGCCGGCTTTTGGAGCTGACCGACCGGCGCGCCAAGCCGGCGGTCTATTTTGGCGGCAAGTCCCGCATCATCGACTTCGCGCTGTCGAACGCGGTGAACTCCGGCATCCGCCGCATCGCGGTCGCCACCCAATACAAGGCGCACAGCCTGATCCGGCACCTTCAGATGGGCTGGAACTTCTTCCGCCCCGAGCGCAATGAGAGTTTTGACATTCTCCCGGCGAGCCAGCGCGTCTCCGAGAACATGTGGTATGTCGGCACGGCGGACGCGGTCTACCAGAACATCGACATCATCGAATCTCACGCCTGCCGCTTCATCGTCGTGCTGGCCGGCGACCACATCTACAAGATGGACTACGAGGTGATGCTGCGCGAGCATGTCGAGAGCGGCGCCGATGTCACGGTAGGCTGCCTCGAGATGCCGCGCACGGAATCATCGGGCTTCGGCATCATGCATATCGACGAGAAGGGCTGGATCCAGTCCTTCCTGGAGAAGCCGAAAGACCCGCCGCCGATGCCCGGCAAGCCGGACGTCTCGCTGGCCAGCATGGGCATCTACGTGTTCAATGCGAAATTCCTGTTTGATCAGCTCAGGCGCGACGCCGAGGACCCGGACTCGAACCACGATTTCGGCAAGGACATCATTCCATACCTCGTCAAGAACGGCCGCGCGTTCGCGCACCAATTCTCGACCTCCTGCGTGCGCTCCAGCAGCCACAACGGCGCCTATTGGCGTGACGTGGGCACCGTCGACGCCTATTGGTCCGCCAATATCGATCTCACCGATGTCGTACCGGAGCTCGACCTGTTCGACCGCGCCTGGCCGATCTGGTCCTATGCCGAGATCACACCGCCGGCCAAATTCGTCCACGACGAGGAGAGCCGGCGCGGCCAGGCCGTGAGCTCGCTCGTCTCGGGCGGCTGCATCATCTCCGGCGCCTCGCTGCGCCGCTCGCTGCTGTTCACCGGTGTCCGCATCAACTCCTATGCCAATGTCGAGAATGCCGTGATCATGCCCTACGTGAATGTTGGGCGCGGGGCTCGCTTGAAGAACGTCGTGATCGACCGCGGCGTCGAAATCCCCGAGGGCCTCGTCGTCGGCGAGGATACCGAGTTTGACGCCAAGCGCTTCCGCACCACCGAGCAGGGCATCTCGCTGATCACCCAGCCGATGATCGATGGGCTCAATAAATGACGCCTGTTCGCGTCCTCGCGGTCGCTTCTGAAGTCTACCCCATCGTCAAGACCGGCGGCCTCGCCGATGTCGCCGGCGCGCTGCCGGTTGCGCTGAAGGCGCATGGCGTCGAGATGCGCACCCTGATGCCCGGCTATCCCGACGTGACGCGGCTGCTCGCCGGAGCGGAGGAAATCCGGCGCTGGCCGGATTATTTCGGCGGGCCTGGACGCCTGCTCGCAGCCTCGCACGACGGCCTCGATCTGTTCGTGCTCGACGTGCCGCATCTCTATGCGCGGCCGGGAAATCCCTACGTGACCAGCGAAGGCGTCGACTGGCCGGACAACGGCGTGCGCTTCGCCGCGCTCTCGCGCGTCGCCGCCGATATCGGCCACGGCCTGGTTCCGGCTTTCGTGCCCGACATCATGCACGCCCATGACTGGCAGGCGGGGCTTGTGCCGGCCTATCTGCATTATGACAACCGACCGCGGCCCGGCACCGTGATGACCATTCACAACATGGCCTATCAGGGCAAGTTTGCTCCCGAGCTGATTGGCGCGATCGGCCTGCCCTGGCACTCCTTGAACGTCAACGAAATCGAATATTTCGGCTGCATCAGCTTTTTGAAGGCGGGCCTGCAATTTGCCGATCGCATCACCACGGTGTCGCCGACCTACGCGCGGGAGATCCAGAGCGACGAAGGCGGCATGGGATTCGGCGGTCTGCTTCGCGCACGCGCGAGCGTGCTCAGCGGCATTCTCAACGGCATCGACATCTCGGTGTGGAATCCGCAAACCGATCCGCACATCGCCTACCGCTTCGGCGCGGAAGACCTGACGTTCCGGGCCGCGAACAAGGCGGCGCTTCAGCAGCAGTTCAATCTCGATTCCTCCGACGAGGCGCCGTTGCTCGGCGTCATCAGCCGCCTGTCCTGGCAGAAGGGACTCGATCTCCTGCTCGAGGCCATTCCAACCATACTGGGTGAAGGCATGCAGCTCGCGCTGCTCGGCAGCGGCGATCGCGATCTGCAGGACGGCTACCAGGCCGCCGCACGCGCCAATCCCGGCCAGATCGGAGTCGTGATCGGCTATGACGAGATCCTGGCGCATCTGATCCAGGCCGGCTCGGACGCGCTGATCGTGCCGTCGCGCTTCGAGCCGTGCGGCTTGACCCAACTCTGCGCGCTGCGCTATGGCGCCGTCCCGATCGTGTCGCGCGTCGGCGGGCTCGAGGATACCATCGTCGACATCAGCGAGGCCGACGCATCCGGCCACGATGCCACCGGTTTCAAGTTCAGCCCCGTGACGGCGGACGCCCTCGCCGGCACGCTGCGCAAGGCCAACACCGTCTTCCACGACAAGCTGACCTGGCGCCGGCTGCAATTGAGCGGCCTTGCGACCGACGTCTCCTGGCGCAACCGCGCCGGCGACTATGCCGCGCTCTACCGCGACCTCATGGCGGCCCGCGCGTGAGGCATGGCCGAATCCATGCTATAGAGCCGGGATGGACCCCTTCGCGATCAAGCTGCTCGGCTTTGCCGCCGCCACCTGCACCACCGTCGCCTATGCGCCGCAGTTCATCAAGGTCTGGAAGACGCGCTCGGCGCGCGACATCTCGCTCGGCATGTTCCTGGTCATGGTGCTGGGCCTTGTGCTCTGGCTCCTCTACGGCCTGCTCTCCGGCGACGGCCCACTGGTCGCCGCTAACGCCATCACCATGGTGCTCGCCGGCGGCATCCTGTTCATGAAGCTGAAATACGGGTGAGGATGACTCTCTCCCTTATCGGAGAAGGAAGATCACCCACCAAACACATAAGACGCCATTGCCACGCCCGCGACCTCGTCGACGAAGACGCGGCGGCCAATGTCGCTGCCGGCGGCGCCGGCGGCGACCATCAGCGGCAACAGATGGTCCTCGCGCGGATGCGCGAGGCGCGCGCTGGGCGCGTTCTCCCAGTCGACGAGCATGGCGTTGCGCCGTGTCGCATCCGGATTGCTGATGGCCTCGTTCAAATAGGCCTCGAAGTCGTACGAGACCGGCTTGGACTCCGGTCGATTGAAGCCGCGCATGTTGTGATAGGTCAGCCCGCTGCCGACGATCAGGACGCCGTCGTCGCGCAGCGATGAGATCGCCTGCCCGAGCCTGATATGCTCGGCCGGATCGTAGCTCGACTTCAGCGACAGCAGCACGATAGGCATGTCGGCGTTCGGATACATCAGGCCGAGCGGCACGAAAGTGCCGTGGTCAAAGCCCTGATCGGGATCCTCGCGGCAATCGAGCCCGGCGCGCGTCACCAGCGCCTTCACTTCGGCTGCGAGCTCGGGCTGGCCCGGCGCCGGATATTTAAGGTGATAGGTATGCTCGGGGAAACCGTAATAGTCGTACACCATCGGCGGATGCGCCGAGGTCGACACGGTGAAGGCGTCGGCCTCCCAATGGCCAGTGATGACAAGCACAGCCTTCGGCCTTTTCGGCAATACTTGCGGTAATCGGCCGAACTCCGCGGCGGTCTTCGCATATTGCACCCGTCCGTCCTCCATGAACGGCCAGGGGCCACCACCATGCGACAGGAACAGGGTTGGAAATCGCGTCATCAGGCTCGTCTCGCTGGCAACAGGCGCGTGCGAGCTGCCCGCGCAGTTCGCGCCGAGCATAGGCAAACCGGGATGGTTAGCAAGCCGTTAACGATTTGCCTTCCAAAATCCCGCCGTGGCCGAAGCAGTCGGCCTGAAGACAAGTGAGACGTGAGATGAGGAAGTTTGCGCTGGGGGACGTCGTCAACAGTGACAAGGGTCGCCGCGGCGTCGTCCGCGCCGCCTACAAGTCGCGGGACGGCCAGCAGTTCTATGCCATCGAGAAGGACGGCGCGATGGACTATCTGGAGGAAGACCGACTGAGCCCGGCGCCGCGCGTCGAGCTCGCGGCATAAATCCCACTCATTTCCTGCCCTCACCTGCGATCCGATCGAGACGCTCCGCGAAGGGGGTCGTCTCCGCTCGCGATACGATCGTCCGCGATCAGCAGCAGCCGATCACGGTCTGCGGCCGCGTCCCAATGGGGCAAACCGGAGCCATTGGGATCGCCGCTTTTCGCAAAATTGATCCAATAGCCGCGGATGCGGCTCGCGACCTCGCGATCTGCTCGCGAGAAGATTCCTGCACCGGGCACGCCTTCGACACCGAAGATGAACTGCAACTCGCGTCCATGCCCATGATCAGGATTTGCGCGCTGCGCTTCAGGCACATAGCCAAAGCGATAGCGGAAGGTCAGCGCGCCGCTTGCGGCATGCAGGCGCGCAAGCAGCCTCACCGGCTCGGAGAAGTCCTTGTCGGTGAAGAATCTTGCGGCGCGATCCGATGACCTCGCAAGATCCGGATAAAGGCTGCGCAGGTCATCGCTTGTGACGCCTGCTGACGCCAGCTCCTCCTCCACACTGAGTTCGCTGTCGAAACCCGTCTCGTCGTCGTTCGAGCCGATGATCAGGGGAATGCGGCTTTGGTGTCCCGCTGCAAAGCCCGCGGCGACGTCCTCAGTCACCAGGCTTCTATCCAGCATCGGCGCAAAGCTGCGCGGCGATTTGTCCAGCAGCTGTTTTGCGACGGCAAGCAAGCGGCTCGGCCCAACTGCGCGCAAGTCCGTCCGCTCTCCTAGCGCGGCGACGAACTGGCGACCGACAGCCTCCGCCTCTTGCGCCGAGCGAAGGCGCGCACGACCGGGGATCGATTGCAGAATGGCTTTGTGGAATAACCCGCGCGTCTGCCGGCACAGCATCAGCAGCGCGATCGACGTCGCGCCTGCGCCGTTGCCGAACAGGGTGACGTTGTCTGGATCGCCGCCGAACGCCGCGATATTGTCGTGCACCCAATGCAACGCCGCGATCTGGTCCATCAGACCGTAATTGCCGGAGCCGCTTTCCGACAGCGCGGGATGCGTAAGCCAGCCGAGCACACCGAGGCGATAATTCACGGTGACGACGATGAGGCCGGCCTGCGCCAGCCTGGCGCCGTCGAACAGCGGATCGTTCGCGGTCCCCGTGACGAAGGCGCCGCCATGGATGAACATCATCACCGGTAGCGGACCATCGACTCCGAAGGGACGAAACACGTTCAGCGTGAGGCAATCCTCGCTCGCGCCAGGCAGCGACGGTTGAAGACAAGGCGCGCCGTAGTCGTAGGCGGTGCGCATGTCCGAGCTCTCGGCCGTCGGCTGCGGTGGGCGCCAGCGCAGCGGACCGACCGGCGGCGCCGCGTAGGCAAGCCCCTTGAAGGAGGCCACCTCACCTTCGACGGCGCCAAGCATCTGTCCTTCGCGCGTCAGCGCGAACGGAAACTGTCCGACCGGCTGGGCCAGGGCCAGGCCGGCGCAGCCCAGAACCGCGGAAGTCGCAACAAGCGCGAGCAAGGACCGCATCTTCTAGATATCTCGATGCGAGAAAGGGTTCCCGGCAGGTTATGTCCCTGACCGTCAGCGAGGCAAGTCTCTCGCCGCGTCTAACTCCCCTTGGCCAGGAGCTCCGCCAGCGCGCGGCGGGCGACGATGCCGAGCTCGCCAAGCGTGGAATGTCCCGACTGCGCCGCCTCGATCAGGCGCTCGGCGATGAACCTGCGGCTGTCGTGATCGCCGCCATGCGGCAGTTGGCGGCACGTCTCCTCCAGGACGACGTCCATGTTCGCTTTGGTTCGCTCACTCAACTCTGTCATGACGCCCTGGGTACGCGTGGCTAGTAAGCGCAAGCATACACAGAAGGATGTAGTCTGATTAGCCCGGACAATCCCGGCGATTGTGCATCGCGATGCGTGTATCGTCACAAGCTTCGCGTGGCCACGATGACGCCGCAAACGACTACCGAAGATTGCACTTGTCCTGATGACAAGCCGAACCTGCAGCGATAGCCTGCCGGCAAAACAAAATACACGGGAGAAATGCCATGCCTGACGCAATGGTCGCCGCACGCGAATCGAGGGCGGCGAGTGGAGCAGCCCAACAGGTCGACGTCGCCGTGGTCGGCGCCGGGTTTGCTGGCCTCTATCTCCTCCATCGCCTGCGCAAGGCCGGCTTCAAGGCGATCGCCCTTGATGAGGCCGGCGACGTCGGCGGCACCTGGTACTGGAACCGCTACCCGGGCGCCCGCTGCGATATCCAAACCATCGATTACAGCTACACCTTCGATCCGGAGCTCGAGGCGGCCTGGACCTGGTCCGAGAAATACGCGACCCAGCCCGAGATCCTGCGCTATCTCGGCTTCGTCGCCGACCGCTATGACCTTAGGCGCGACATTCGCTTCAACACCAAGGTCAGCGCAGCCACATGGGACGAAGCGACGGGGCACTGGCAGCTCACCACTGACAACGGCGCGCCGGTCTCCTGCCGCCACTACATCATGGCGACCGGCTGCCTTTCGGCGCCAAAGCCGCCCGAGATCGACGGCGTCAAGGATTTTGAGGGCGAAGTCTATTTCACCGGACGCTGGCCGCATGACGGGGTCGATCTCGCCGGCAAGCGCGTTGCCGTGATCGGCACGGGCTCGTCCGCCATCCAGTCGATCCCGCTGATCGCCGAACAGGCCGCGCATCTGACCGTGTTCCAGCGCACGCCAAATTTCGCGCTGCCCGCGCATAACGGCCCGGCGCCCTCGGACCGCATGAGCCTGCTGCAAAGCGACCGCGCGGCCTATCGCGCGCAGGCACGCCAATCGATGGCCGGTGTGCCCTATCCTCAGCAGACCGCGGTGAGCTGGCAGCTCAGCGACGCCGAGCGTCGCGCGCGCTTTGAAGAGGCATGGGGCAAGGGCGACCTCGTCTATATCCTGACCCAGCTCTGGGCCGACCAGGCCGTCGACGTCGACGGCAACAAGATCGTGCAGGACCTGATCCGTGAAAAGATCAGCGCCGCGGTCAAGGATCCCGAGACCGCAGCGGCCCTGATGCCGCACGATCATCCGTTCGGCGCCAAGCGTCCCTGCCTCGATACCAATTACTACGCGACCTTCAACCGGCCGAACGTCACGCTGATCAATCTGCGCCAGGAACCGATCAAGGCGATCACCGCAACCGGCATCACGACTGCCAAGCGCAGCGTCGACCTCGACGTCATCGTGTTCGCGACCGGTTTCGACGCCATGACCGGAGCGATCCGTGCCGTGCATCCGATCACGGGACGGGGCGGCCGATCGCTCTCGGATGTCTGGGCGCAGGGACCGCAGACCTATCTCGGCCTCACGGTCGAGGGCTTCCCGAACTTCTTCATGATCACCGGCCCCGGCAGCCCGTCGGTGCTGTCGAACATGGCGGTGTCGATCGAGCAGCATGTCGACTGGGTCGTCGATCGCCTTGCGGAGCTGCGCGATGCCGGCTTCACCACGATCGAGCCGACCGAAACGGCGCAGGCCGCCTGGGGCCGGCACATGGCCGATTGTTCGATGCTGACGCTGCATCGCCTCGCCAACACCTGGTACACGGGCGCCAACGTGCCCGGCAAGGTCCAGGGCCTGATGCCCTATACCGGCGGCGTCGGCCCCTATCGCAGCATCTGCGACGAGGTGGTCAGCCGCGGCATGCTCGGGTTCAGGCTGACCGGCCCCAACGTCGCGACGCAGTGCAATGACGGCGAGGTGGTGCGCCTGCAGCCGGACGTGCGGCTGGTGCTGAACCTGCTGACGTCGCTGAACCTGCCGCCGATCGAGTCGATGGGCGCGCTCGGCGCCCGCGCCTTCGTCAACGAGTTCAACAAGGGCCGGCCTGCGGGGCGGCCGATCGGCGACATCGTCGACGGCACCCTGCCAGGTACCGACGGCACGCTGCCTTACCGTGTCTACAAGCCGGCAACGCCGGGCCCGCATCCGCTCGTGGTCTATTTCCACGGCGGCGGCTGGGTGCTCGGCGACGAGCAGTCGGACGAGCCGTTCTGCCGCGACATGGTGCGGCGGACCGGCATGATCTTCGTCAGCGTCGGCTATCGCCATGCGCCGGAGCACCGCTTCCCCACCGCCGCCGAGGACGGCTATGCGGCAACGCGCTGGATCGCCGAGCATGCCGCCGAGCTCGGCGGCATGCCGGGGCCGGTGCTGGTTGCAGGCTGGAGCGCCGGCGGCAACATCGCCGCTGTCACCTGTCAGCTCGCACGCGACCGCGGCGGTCCCGAGATCGCCGGCCAGCTCCTGGTCTGCCCGGTCACCGACTGCACCTTCGATCGGCCCTCTTACAACGACAATGCGACCGGCTACTTCCTGACGCGCTCGCTGATGTACTGGTTCTGGGACCTCTATTGCTCGCCGGCCGACCGCACCGACCCGCGCGTCTCGCCGCTCCGCGGCAAGCTTGAAGGATTACCGCCGGCCTTCGTCGTCACCTGCGAGTTCGATCCGTTGCGCGACGAGGGCGTCGCCTATGCCGAGGCGATGGCCGCCGCGGGCGTTCCGGTCGAGCACCTTCGGGCGCGCGGCCATTTCCACTCGTCGTTCGCGATGGTCGATGTGGTGATCACCGGCGTGCCCGGCCGGGTGCAAATGGCCGGAGCCTTGCGGCGCTTCGCGGGACTTCCGCCGGAGGTCAGCCGCGGCGACGAGAGCAGCCGGGGCAATGACAGTCCGGGGCACAGAATCGCGGCCGCCGCGAGCTGAATAGGGACAGGGCCGCCGGGAACCTTTTCCCGGTTGCCGCGTTGAATGTTCGTGGCATTGAGATGCAGCGACAAGTGTGTAGGCCCCGGCACGCGACCCCGTGTGCTGGGGTCGTCTTTTGCGTGAGGCAGGACGATGGGGGACGTGGTCGGGGAGTCAAAGGTCAATTTCGGCGCGCTTGCGGTGCTGTATAAATGGCCCTCGCTTGCAAACCAGCGAAGGCTGGACAGAGATCCCTACCAGGTGAGTGAAGGCACGCTCGACGAGTGCATCTCGGTCTTCATGCAGAAGCCCGCGACGACTCGGCACCTCTATGAGATTCGCACCGTGGCGCAACCACCGCTCGTCACGGAAATCCTTTCGCCCGAGCATGTCATCGAGCTCTCGCGCTTAAGGGAATTTCTCTGACGGCCTTCACAAGCACGCGAGCAGGAACCTTCTTCCGGTTTTTCCCGTTGTCAGGGATCGGAAGCAAAGACGTGAGCGCCTCAAGATGCTTGACGCCGGCGTGTCATCTCCCGTCGTGCCCTACGGCGCAGACCAGACCCTGTTCGTGGTGATCGATCGCCGCGACGAGGCGACCGAAATCCGCATCGAGCGCAGCGATCTCGAAACCACCATCGGCGAGCTTGTCGCCGGATGCTTCAACGACCCGATCAAGGTGATTTCATTCAACACGCTCGAGCATTGGATGAAGGACATTTCGACCGATGTCGCCGGCGAGATCCGTGCGCGCTGCGACATCGACGGTGTAGAGCTGCCTGATTATCTCAGCGACTTCGTCGAAAGCCACCGCTGAGCGGGCGTTGTTTCAATTGCGCAGATAGGGAAGCAAGCGCGGATGCGCTTAGCTCGTGGTTCGCCGGAGCTGGGCGCGCCGGTGCTTGCCGCCGATCACCTCGATCTCGCGGCGGCGCTCGCCCGCGAAGGTCAGCAGCTTTTCGATTGTCAGCGCATCCGTGATCCGTTTGGCAAGCCGCTCAGCGCGCGCGGCCTGATCTTCGAGATACTGGATCGTGTTCAAGCGCCGCCTCCCCAAAGCCCCGGATTTGCTGGACAGGTATGGTGCGACAGAGCAACTAACAGCCGGTTAAGCGCTGCGATGGGCTTGAGGCTCATTGCACGACATCGAGGCGGACATTGGTGATGCCTTTGTCGACCATGCCGAGCGCCTCGGCCGCGGAAGGGGAGATATCGACCACGCGTCCGCGAACATAGGGCCCGCGATCGTTGACCCTGACGGTCACGAAGCGGCCGGAGGAGGTATCGGTCACCCGCAGCTTGGTGCCGAACGGCAGGCTCGGATGCGCCGCGGTCAATTCGTTCTTGTCGAACTTCTCGCCGCTTGCGGTCTCCGTATCCGAATAGAAGCTGGCAACGCCATGCGAGGCGGTCTGCTTTGCGTCACCGTCGGAGCCGCGCGACCTTATGATCGGCCTTGGATGCAGCGCCGCCACCCTGTGCGGGCGCTCCACCGCGGCCTGCCGGCTGGTGCCGGCGAGATCGGCCTTCTGGCGGCTGACCGGCGATTGCGCGCAGGCGGCGAGCGAGGCGGCGCTGCCGATCGCGAGCAGCAGACGGCACGAGGTTGCGAAGGAAATCCGGGCAGTTTCGGCACGTGCAATGCGAGACATGGTACGCCCTCCGAACGGACCCGATTTTCGGTGGGCAATGAGGGCAGAACCTTGTCGGAACAAAAGCAGGGCTGAGGCCGCCGCCGTTTCGCGCCAGCTGTGACGATTCCACCACACTGGCCTTGTCCTGAATCGGAACAGGCGCGGGTTCAGCCCGAGACGACGCGCCAGCCGATCGGACGGGCCTCTGGTTGAACCTCGCCAGCTTCGCTGTCTCCCTTCAGGAGCCGCATCAGCTCACGCCGATAGAGCCGCCGCCAGCCTGTCTTCAGGCTGACGAGAAAGTCGAGCTCCAATTGTGTCGGCGTGAACATCATGAACCTGATCCAGTTGCGCGGGCGTCGTCAGCCGACGAGGCCGCCCATCGGCTTGACGTCGGCGCTGCCGGGGAAGACCGTCTCGGCGAGAACCTTCTCCTCGACGCGCAGGTGATCCCTCAGAAGGCCCTTCAGCACGGCACGCAGATCCGTGGTCGGCTTGAGGTCGCGATCCTCATAGAGCTGCGCCGGCTTCAGCCCCGGCCAGTCCGCGATCACGCGGCCACCCGCAAGTCCGCCACCGATCAGGAAAGCGACCGTGCCGGTACCGTGATCGGTGCCTTGCGTGCCGTTGATGCGCGCGGTGCGCCCGAACTCGGTGACGACGGCGACGACTGTCTCCTGCCACGCCGTGCCCATATTGCTCTCGATTGCCGCAAACGCGCCGTCGAGCGCGCCGAGCAGGTTGTAAAGCTGACCGGAGGCCGCGCCTTCGGCAATGTGCGTGTCCCAGCCGACGAAGCCCATGGCGCCGACGCGCGGTCCGTCAGGCTTGGCGAGATAGCGCGCGGCAGTGCCGGCAGCCTCGGCGAAGTAGGCACGCACGCGCGCCATGCCCGGAGGCGCCAACGTCGGATCGTCCGACATCGGATCGCCGATGCCAGCTGCGCCGCCGAGTGAAGCGAGCTTCATGCGCCCCTGCAGCACGGTCGCGAGCTTCGGATCGGTGTGCTGATAGAGATCGAGCAGACGGTTCTGCGTATCCTCGCTTGCCGGCAGCAGCTTCTGCGGCACCCATGTCATCACTGGAGCGGCGCCACGTACCACCAGCGGCGTCACCGAACCAATGCCAAGCGCGCGGCTGCCGCGCGGATCGACGCGGCCGCCCGATTCCAGTGCGAGCAGCGCGCGGTTGAGCCATCCCGAGCTGGTCATGCCGGGCTTGACAAGCCCGCTCTCCAGCACGTCCTGGCCGTCGAAATGCGAGCGCTCGCGATAGGGCGTCGCCGTGGCGTGAACGATGGCGGCCTTGCCGCTCTTGTAGAGCCTGTGCAGGTTCGGCATCGCCGGGTTGAGGGCGAAGAAAGAATCCAGCGGCAGAGCCGCCGGCTTGCCATCCAGCACCAGGGCGCGGTCGCCGCGCAAGGGGGTCCAATCGGGATCGCCGACCGGCGCCACAGCACCTAGACCATCGAGCGCGCCGCGCAGGACGATGACGAGCAGGCGCGGGTCGCGTCCTTCGGCGTGCGCGATCCGCGGCATCTGGCTCCATGCGAACAGTGCACCGGAGCCGACCAGAAGCTCGCGCCGCGTGGGCAGGTGATTGACGAATCCCATGCTCACCTCCTCTGAAAATCCGCCGACATGAACAACAGCGCCAGCGCCTGCTGCCGACTCTCGGCACGGCTGACCGCTTGCTTCGCCTCGGGCGCGATCTGCGAAGCGAAGACGTCGTCGATAATGGCTTGCGGATCGGCCATGCCGGCGACGCGCTCGGCAAAGCTGCTCGCGACGTCGAGCCGCCGGCCGACGCCGTCGATCCAGCTGGCCTCGTCGTCCGGATAGCCCTTGGGCGCGGGGGGACGCCACAGCGGCTCGCCGAGCAGCTGCTGGCCGCCGGTGTAGAGGACGGGATCGACCTGCGTGATACCGGTTGCGCGCACCATCCCGACGCCCCATTCGCCTGGACGCTTGAGCTTTGACGGCGGCGCCCGCCAGGCCTCGTCCGACGACACCATCGCGATGGCGACCTGCTTGAGATCGCCATCGGTATCGCGAAACGTCTTGGCCATCTGCTCGACCAGGGGCGGCGGCGGCTCGTCGGCGACGAAATGGCGCGCGAGCTTGGTCGCGACATGGGTCGCCGTTGCCGGATGAGCGGCGAGATCGCGCAGCACGGCGCGGCCCTGCTCGACATCCTCCTGCTCATAGCGCTTGCCGAGCACGGTCTGTCCGCCGGGCTCGTGCAGCCGCGGATTGAAGGTAAACTCGCCGCCATGCTGCGGATCGGCGCCCGGCGGCACCAGCGTCCAGCCGGTCATGACGTTGGCGAAGCCGATGACGTCGTCCTGGGTGTAGCCGGTGCGCACGCCGAGCGTATGCAACTCCATGATCTCGCGCGCGATGTTCTCGTTGAGGCCGCGGTTGCGGTTGATGCCGGCGATCGAGTTCGCTCCCATTGAGTCGAGATTGTCGAGATAGAACAGCATGGCCGGATGGCCTTCGACGGCCTGCAGCAAGTCGACGAAGCGGCCGAGCGCATGGGCGCGAACCGCTTCGCGCTCATAGGCGCCGGACATGCTCTGGATCTTGTTGGCCGAGATGCAGAAATGGTTGGACCAGAACCAGACCAGCCGCTCGGCAAAGCCGATGTCGGCGGCGAGCGCGGCCTCTGTGCGCAGCTTGGCCTCCTGCAAATACGTGGGACGTCCGGGATCCGGAATGGCCTCGGCGGCCTGCTTCGCCGCCGTCTCTGCAGCATCTTTCTCCTGCGCATAGCCCAGCGCCTGCCCATCGGGCTGCGCCTGAGCCTGATCACCCGAAACCATCTGCTGCTTCTTGGCCTGTTGCTGCGCCTGCTTGGCGCGTGCCGCTCGCCGGGCATTGGCATCGGCGACGGTGCGATAGGCCTTCGCGCTGGAGGGCAGACCGCTCGCCGCGGCGAGCGCGAGGGGGCGGTCGAGCTCGGCGATCAGCGCGCCGCGCGCGTCGCTCCCGACGGAGGCAATCGATCCTGGCCGCGGCCCCATTCCGAAGCGGTGCAGCGCCAGCACGGCTTCGGCCTTTGCGGAATTGCTCATGGCGAATGCCCGATTCTTCGCTACGGTCTGTAATGCTACGCATAGTAGCATTTACGAGGGCGCACGCACAAGCGGAGATTGTAGCAGCCCCCCTCAAGTCATCCGGTACCGACGCTGTGCCTAGAAATTCGGCCCGAGCGCGATCTTCGTGATCGTGCCGTTCTTGACACCGATGCGCCATTCCGCCGAGCCGTTGGCGAACTGGGCGATATAGATGTCGCTGTCGAGCGCGGTAACGCCGCGGAAGGAGACCGCGCGCAACGCGCCGAGCCGCGCCAGGATCGCCTGATCGAAAGGAAGCTGCTGACGCGTTATGTCGGCGACTTCCGACGTCATGTGCTCGTAGTCCGGCTGCCCCTTGCCGAGATTTTCGATGTAACGGCGGAGCATCTCCTCGCCATTGGCGATCGGAACGGCGCGGCGCGCGGCGCGCCCTGGGCGCGCGCCAACGTTTGAGGCTTCGACATTGTGGAAGCGTGTCTGCCGGCCCGGCACCAGGATCTCCAGACACCGTCCCGACTTGTCGGCGATCATCCAGGGATTGTTCACGGTGGTGGTGGTGAACCAGGTCATATTGGACCTGACGATCTGCGCCTTGCGATTGCCGTCCGCATCGAGATTGGAGACCTGGATGTCGTCGCCCAGCTCGTTAAAGATCATGACCCTGATCGGCGACGTGCCGGCGCGACCGCGAACGTTCGCCTCCTCCGCGCAAGGCACGATGCCGCCGAGCTCGTCATTGCCGTCGGCGCGGAAGATCACATCGCCCGCCTTGCCGTCCGGCTCGATCAGCAGGCGGATTTCCGCGCTACCGTTCTCGAACTTCGCGCCATAGATGTCGTATCCGCCGGGGCCGACGCCGCGGAAGAAAATCGACTCCACCGCGCCGAGCGCTTGGAACGTCGTGCGCATTTCATCGAGCAGCCGGTGGGCCTTGGCCGCGAGCGGCGCGCTCATGCGATCATAGTCCGGCGTGCCGCGGCGCAGGTCTTCAATGCCGCGCAGGATCATCTCCTTGCCGCCGGCCGCCGGCACCTGCTCCCTGAATCTGTCGGAGACCTTCGCGAGGCGGCGCGCGAAATCCGCCTCGACCGCCTGAGCCACCGCCGCATCGACGCGGGTGGCGAGGCGGGCACCGAAAACTGCGCTCTGCAACAGCACGCGCGAAACCTTCGAATGCTCGTCGCGCAAAAAGATCACGAGATGGTCGCCGCCGAAAGAAAAGGCGTCGGCGCCCTCGACGAGCATTTGCGTGGCACCCTGCCCGGTCTCCTGCAACCAGAGACGGTCGCCGTCGCGGCGCACGGTGAGCACGCGGTTCGGCGCCAACCGGTACCAGCCGACATACTGATCGAGTAGCGCGAGCTCCGCGGCCGCGGCCGGCAGCTCGGCGACGCGAACCGCGCGAATATCGCGGCCGTTCATGCGCAGTGTCAGCTCGGAGGAGCGGCGTTCCGCATCGAGCGCGAAAGTGATCTCGCCCGAGGAGGCCGCGTAGGACGCCGTGCCGTTCTTTCCGACCGTCAGAGGCAATCGAGGTTGGCCCGTGAGCTGGCCATAAAGCTCGCCGCCCTCGCGGAAGATCGCGAACACCGATGTCGGCCCCATGGCATAGAAATTGACGAAGGGGCGGTAATGTGGAGCCGGGACATCGGCGAGATCGGCGGTGACGGGCGCGAGATCCGGTGTGCGATAGGCGATCATGCCGGCGGACACGATCACGGCGGGGACGATCGCGGCCGCGATCGACAACCGTTTGCGCCAGCCGACCGCGACCGGCATCGCCGCGGCTGCGATGATGCGCTCGATGCGGCCGCGCACGGTCGAGGCCCGCGCCATCGCGAGCTCAAGCGGCCGCGGCTTCATGCTGGCGGCAACATCGAGCAGGATCTCCGCATAGGACAGCCGGTCGTCGATCACCTCGACGGCCCGGGCATCGCTGATGATCTCGGCGAGCTCGGCAAGTCGCGTAAGCTGCCACCACGAGAACGGGCTGAACCAGAACACCGCGCGATTGAGCGCGGCAAGCAGCAGGACGTAGAAATCGCGATTGGCAACATGCGCACTCTCGTGCGCGAGCACGGCGAGGCGCTTCTTCGCATCCCAGCCGGCAAATTGCGGCGGCACCAAAATGGTCGAGCCGAAGGTGACGGGACCGCCGACGTCACGACTGATGCGGACGTCGGCAGCGATAAGCTGCGCACCCTTCATCGGCGCCGCCGCCCGTGCCATGCGCCAGGTTAAACAGAGGCCGATCAGCAGCCGCAGCAGCAGGCAAGTGGTGACGCCGGCATAGATGACCGTAGCGATCAGCCACCAATCGATCGGGAGCCCGCTTCCGGCCGGTGAAACAATCGTCGCGCCCGATGCGACCGGCAGCGACGGCTGCGGCATCTCCAACATCGAGATGTCAGTCGGCAGAAAATCGCCCGGCGCGGGCACCGGCAAAGGCGGCCGGGCGATCGTCAGCGTCGGCCAATGCATTATGAAGGGCATCGCCAGCGACGCCAGCAGCACGACTATCCATGCCGTCATGTGAACGTGCGGATTGCGCACGCGAAACAGGATGAGACCGGACCAGACGACGCCTCCCAGCGCGAAGGAGCGCAGCGCCGCCTCAGCCAGAGTTGCGATCATCTTTCTTCACTCCCCTCGCCTTCTTGGCCTTGGCCACCTGGTCGGCCAGCGTGCGCAGCTGCTGCTGGTCGAGCATCGCATTGTCCACCATGCCGACGAGGACCTCCTCGACCGAGCCATTGCAGAACCAGTCGACGATGCGCTGCACCGCCTTTGCGGCTACGCGCGCGCGTGGTTCGGCGGCATGGTAGACGTAAGTGCGACCGTCGACGGTGTGGTTTGCATAGCCCTTTTCTTCCAGCCGGCGCAGCACCGTGCGGACCGTCGATTCCTTCAGTCGCCGCGACAGACGCTCGCGCACGGTCTCGGCGGTGACGGGACCATGGGCCCAAACCAATTGCATGACCTCACGCTCGAGGTCGCCCAGTTCGGGCAAACGATCGTCCATGGCACCTGACCTTGCTTGAAATCCTGTAGCGCTACAGATCGTCGCATAAGCGGACGCAACGCGCAACGGCGATTCTACCTGAAATGGTATCGCCGTGCTGACCTAAGTGCGGCCGGACAGTCCCAAGCGCATGCGCTTTGGTCGATCCGATACGAGCCGAGAGCTCTTCACCTCTCCCGTGGGAAGAGGTGAAGCCCGGCTATGGCGACGTGGACACGGTCAGTAATGCGGCTCGTACATCTGCGACTGGACCAGGGCCTTCACGTCGTTGGGTGCAGGTCCGTCGGCGAGGCCGCGCTGATAGGCGACGTCTGCGACGGCGGCGGCGATACGGACCGAGACCTCGCGGATGCGCGGCAGCGCCGGATAAAGGCTGCCTTGCGCGAGGTCGTCCTTGCCGACGCAATCGGCGAGCGTGTGGGCGGCTGCCATGAACATCTCGTCGGTGACGAGGCGCGAGCGGCTGGCGACGACACCGAGGCCGACGCCGGGGAAGATGTAGGAATTGTTGCCCTGTCGCGGCACGAAGGTGCGGCCGTTGAGCGTCACCGGATCATACGGGCTGCCGCAGGCGAACAGCGCGCGGCCCTCGGTGTAGCGGTAGGCATCCTCCGCCGAGCACTCGGCCTTCGAGGTCGGATTGGAGAGCGCGAACACGATCGGCTGCTCGTTGAGCTCCGCCATCGCCTTGAGCACCTCGGGGGTGAAGGCGCCGCCGACAGCGGCGACACCGATGATTGCCGTCGGCTTCAGCGTCTTGATCGCAGTCACGAAATCGGCGATCGGCGCCTGGCCGGCGTGGGCATAGCGCAGCTTGTGGCCGGACAGGCCATCGCGGCCGCTGACGACGAGGCCGCGGGAATCCACCAGCCAGTTGCGCCGGAGCGCTTCGGCCTCCGCCAGCCCGTCCGCCATCATGGCGGAAACCACGAGGTCGGCGATGCCGGTCGCCGCCTCGCCAGCGCCGAGGAACAGGATCCGCTGATCCCTGAGCTTGCCGGCGGAGACGCGCAGAGCCGAGAACAGGCCGGCGAGCGCCACCGCCGCGGTGCCCTGGATGTCGTCGTTGAAGACGCAGGCCTCATCCCGGTATTTGTGCAGCAGCTTGAACGCCGAATGGTTGGCGAAATCCTCGAACTGGATCAGCACGCCCGGGAACGTCTTGCGCGCGGCCTGCATGAATTCGTCGACGAAGCTGTCATAGGCCTCGCCCGTCAGCCGCCGCTCGCGCAGGCCGAGATAATAGGGATCGTTCAAGAGCTCTTCGTTGTTGGTGCCGACGTCGAGCACGATCGGCAGGCACAGCTCGGGATGCACGCCGGCGCAGGCCGAATAGAGCGAGAGCTTGCCGACCGGAATCCCCATGCCGTTGGCGCCGAGATCGCCGAGGCCCAGGATGCGCTCGCCGTCGGTGACGACGATCAGCCTGGCCGGATAGGGCCAGTTCTTCAGGATCTCGGCGATCTGGCCGCGATCGCGCGAGGAGATGAACATCCCGCGCGGCCGCTGGAAGATCAGGCCGTATTTCTGGCAGGCGAGCCCGACGGTCGGGGTGTAGATGATCGGCTGGATCTCGTCGATGTTGTCGACGACGACGCGGAAGAACAGCGCCTCGTTGCGGTCATGCAGCGCGTTCAGAGCGACGTATTTCTCCAGATCGGTCGGGAGCGTGCGCAGATTGGTCAGGACGCGCTGAGCTTGCGTCTCCATTGTCAGCACGCAAGGCGGCAGCAGGCCCCGCAGGCCCAGCGCCTCGCGCTCGGATTCGGTGAAGGCGGTGCCCTTGTTGAGCAGCGGATCGCGCAGCAGCGTCATGCCGTGTGATTGATCGGACGATGTCAGTTGGGCAGCGACCCGGGCAGGTCTCTTCACGAATTCCCCCAAGGAGTTTCTTATTGAACGCGGACATTGTCGGCCAGCGCTCCCCCGAGATCAAGGACGTTGGGACTGAGGCATCTATTGTGATCTCGCACCGCAGCGAGATTGTCGCGCGAGGCATGCGGTTTAACGAAGCAAAAGGTTAACCGGCCGCCCGTCTTGGCGTCAGATGGGCGGCGTTGTCGGCCGGCGGCGCGATCTGCATCAAGATGGTCTGGGTCGCCGAGGCGACCTCGATGCCGCTCTGCTGGAAGCGCAGCTTCATGCGGCGGTTGAATTCGCGCTGGACCGGCCAGCGGCCGGCCTCGGTGCAGCGGATCTGGCCGACGATCGACACCATTGCGCCATCGACCTTGTCGATGCCCCAGAGCTCGAGATCGCCGCGGATCAGCGCACGGAACTCCGGCTCGCGCCGCATCTCGTCCACGATGTCCTTGAGAATCTGGCCGGCGCGATCGGTGTCTTCCTTGTAGGCGACGTTGACGCTGACGGAAGCGTTGCCGGCGCCACGGCTGGCATTGGTGATGGTCGTGACCGCACTGAACGGCACGATGTGCACGGCGCCATCGCCGGCGCGCAGGCGGATGGTGCGGATCGAGACGTTCTCCACCACGCCTGACAGCCCCGACACGCTGACATTGTCGCCGACCTGCACCGTGTTCTCCAGGAGCAGGAACAGGCCTGTGATGAGGTCCTGCACCAGCTTCTGCGATCCGAAGCCGATGGCAATGCCGACGATGCCGGCGCCCGCGAGCAACGGGGCGACATTGACGCCGATCTCGCTCAGCGTGGTGAGGCCGACGACGGTGGCAATCAGGCAGAGCAGCGCCGTCCGCAGCATCGGCTGGAAGGTGCGTAACCGCGCGGCGCGGGCATAATGGCCGTCCCGGGACAGCGTATTGATCTGCCGGTCCAGCAGCGCGTTGCTGGCTTCCCAGATCGCGGCCGCGATGAACGCTGCGACGCCGATCGTCACCACGGCCGAGATCAGCCGGCTGCCGATCTGGCCGCCGTAGAACCAGACGATCGCGTCCACGCCCCAGACTTCGAGCACCGCCACGAAGCCGATGAAGGCGATCACGCCAGATACGATCTTGCGCAGCAGCGGTAGATAGCGGTTGGCACGGATCTCGAGGCCGGGAAAGCGCTGAAGGATCTCCGGCCTGATCCGGAAGCCGCGGTCGATCAGGCTCAGCGTCAGCATGATGGCGACGCGAGTCATCAGCGCCACCACGACCGTCCCGACGAAATACTGCAAGAGCAGCGAATAGCCGTTGCGGATGTTGAGCGCCCACACGGCCCAAAGCGCAAGATCGAGCCCGATGGCAAGATAGTGCCAGCTGCCGGCGATGCGATTGCGCAGACGAGCCGCGATCCCTTGCCGGTCGGCCGGCGCACGGATGGCTTCGGCGACCTGGCGGCGGCATTGCAGGATGATGACGACGACGAAGAGGTGCACGACCAGCATCACCATGCGCAGCAGCGCGGCGTAGCCGGCACGATGCAGGCCGAGCAGCAGGGCCACATTGGCAAAGGCGATGCCGGATACGCCGACGCCGACGATGCGGCGCGCCCAGATCTCGATGTAAGCTGCGGTTTCGGCCCGAACCGGGAACAGGCCGAACGGTCCCGCCAGCGCCCGGATCACGCAGATGAGGCCGCGGGAGAACGCATAGGCATTGACGACCGCGAGGATCACGAGGCGAACAGTCGTAGGCTCGCCGATCTCGGTCCCGAGCAGCGCGGTGGCGATGCCCACGAAGACGACCACCGGCAGCAGTTCGAGCACGAGGCGTCCCAGCACGAAGGGCAGCCGCAGCAGGATCTGCCAGACCCGCGCCAGACTGTGGCGGCGCCTGTGCAGTTCGGGCGCGGGGGTGACATCGACCACCGATGACGGCGGATCGGCAATCGGCAGCGCCTGTGCTGGCAGGCGCGCGGTCTGCGGCACGCGTCCTTCCAGGAACGCAACCGGACGCCGGATCAGGCGGAACATCACCCATTCGGCCGCAAGGGCGCAGCCGAGCACCAACGCCAGCTTCCAGGCGGTCTCGATCAGGAGATTGTAGGCGGCGGGATCGTTCGCGGTCCGCATGATCCAGTAATAGAACGCCGGAAAATGCGTGAGCGTCCGCGCCATGCTGGCGATCTCGCTCGATATCGAACCGATCTCCTCCGACACGGTGAGCAGGAGCTGTGCACCGAGGCCGTCGGCCGAGAGCGGGATCGGCGATTTCTGCTCGGGCGCGGCCGGTGCAGCCTGCTGACCAGATGCATTCGCGATTGCGCGCAGCGTGTCGATCATCTGCGCACGCTTCTTGTCGTCCTGCAGTGTCTCAAGGGCACGCTTGGCTTCCTCAGGCGACAGCGCGGCCGTACTGCTCGCAGCCGGCGTCTCGGCGCGGGCGCCGCAGAGAGATGAGATCGCGAGGAAGAGAGCAGCGAGGAGCGCCGGGGCGAACTTATGCGACACGAAGATTCCTTGGATAAAACAGATGCGCCGGCGGAGTCGGTATCGTCACCACCGAAGCACATGCGTCATGTCGGATGACCGTTATTCGCCCCGGACCTGTGTCGGAAGTTGGCCTTCGAGACGACATTCTCTTGGCATTTGCCGCAATGCAGGATCGAAGATGGCACAGGCTCAGCGCAGCGAGACGTCATGAGAACACTGCGCGCAAGGGCTCTCCCGCCATTCCGCAGGGCTATCGCATCTGGGAAGCGGAATCCCTGCGGCCGATCCTTCGAGACGCCCGCTTTGGCGGGCTCCTCAGGATGAGGGCGGAGTGTGCGGCAGCAGTTGCAACGGACTCGAGGCCAATTAGCCTCATCCTGAGGAGACCGCGGCGCGGTCGTCTCGAAGGACGAGGCGCTTGCTCAGGCCGGTCCAAGAGACCATATGCGACTGCCCCGCGCCATTCCGGGAATTAGCCCGGAATGGCGACAAGGAGGGAGGAGGGACAAGGCAGGACCTAAATACGTACGCCGCGGCGGCCTCGGCGCGGCCAGCCAATGATCGACGTGATGCAAAATACAGCGCCGGGAAGGTAGGGGCTTTGCCTCACTGATGCAGCCCGCTAAACCTTGACCCGGCGTGCCGTTCGCGGTTTTTGCCGCTATGCGATAGTCCGAACGAGCTCCATCGCACTTAGCGGCTGGATTTGCGGAGGTGGTGTCATAGACCTCCCCTTGCTCATGAGGTGGACGTTGCGCGTCGCTTGTTTGCGACCGCTGTGATGCTCCTCCCGAGACACAAAACTGTCAAGCGGGATCCATGATCTGAAGGATCACATTTGAAGGCGGCGAGTTCCCTGAACGGGGCATGGTGACATCATGCTCCTGTTTTGCCCGACGTGTCAAACGGACTTCGTAAAATCCGCAAGCGCTGCGACGTGACCGGCAAGCCATTGATTCCGCTATCTGCGGCTACTGTGCATGGGGTTGTTTTCGCAGTTTTGATCCATGGCCGGCTCGCCTAGAGAAACATATCTGCCAGATCGACCGACGAGGACTTGCCGACCCGGTCGAAGTTTTGCGCCAGCCAGCTTTGCGCCGCCGCGCGGCCCTCGTCGCGCAGGCGGCACAACAGGCCCCATTCCGGGTGGAATTGCGTGGCCGTGCCGAGCTGCGACATCAGCTGGTCGTTGCCGATCCAGTGCATGTACATGCGGCTATGCCTGTTGCTGTCGAGCTCGCCGTCGTCGATCAGCCGCGTGGCGAAGGCGATCGCGCGCATTTCTCGCATCAACGACGAATTGAAGCTGATCTCGTTGATGCGGTGGAGGACGTCAGCCGCACTGGTCGGCAGCGCGTCGCGCCGGATCGCCGTGACCTGCACGATGATGACGTCGTGGCTGCCCTTGCGGTAGATGAGCGGATAGATCGCGGGATTGCCGAGATAGCCGCCATCCCAATAATGCTCGCCATCGATCTCGACGGCCTGAAAATAGGGCGGCAGGCAGGCCGAGGCGAGCACGGTTTCCGCGGTGAGAAACGGGCTCTGGAATACCTTGATCTTGCCGGTGCGGACGTTGGTGGCGTTGAGAAACAGCTGCGGCGCCTCGGGCGCGGAATTGAGCCTGTCGAAATCGACCACGCGCTGCAGCAGCGAGCGGAGCGGATTGAAGTGGAAGGGATTGAGCAGGTTCGGCGGCAGCGTATGCGTCAGCGTGTGGATGAAGGCGTGGACCGGATGATATTCCGGCGGCAGCTTCAGGGCCTGGATCCACTGGTTGAGCGGCGAGAGCAAATCGTACGCCCGGTCCATGCGCGAGACTTCGTACCAGAATGCGTGCAGGCTCTGCCGCGCCGCCTCCGCGCCGCCGTTTGCCATGCCGGAGGCCAGCGCCACCGCATTCATCGCGCCGGCGCTGGTGGCGCTGATCGCCTCGATTGCGAGCTTGCCGTCCTCGAGCACCTGGTCGAGCACGCCCCAGACGAAGGCGCCGTGCGCGCCGCCGCCCTGGAGCGCGAAGTTGACGTTCTTGCGATCCGCGGTGCCGGTGGCTGTCACTTTGCCCGCTTCTTGCCTCCCTTTCCTTCTTTCTCCAGCGCCTTGCGCACCTCGTCGAACTCCTGCAGCGAGGCCTTGTCGACACGAGGAACTTTCAGGTCCAATTTTTCGAGCGCAGCATTGATCACGGAGCCGATCACGACGCGCGCGAACCATTTGTGGTCGGCTGGCACCACGTACCACGGCGCATGAGGTGTCGACGTGTGCCGCACAATGTCCTGATAGACGGCCTGGTAGCGCGGCCACAGCGCGCGCTCCTTGATATCGTCCATCGAGAACTTCCACTGCTTGGCCGGCTCTTCCAGCCGGTCGAGGAAGCGCTCGCGCTGCTCGTCCTTGGAGACGTTGAGGAAGAACTTCAGCACCACGGTGCCGTTGCGGCAGAGATAGCGCTCGAAGGCGGAGATGTCCTCGAACCGCTCCTTCCAGATGTTCTTGGTGACGAGCTTTGCCGGCAGCTTCTCCTTGTCGAGGATCTCCGGATGCACGCGCGTCACCAGACATTCCTCGTAATGGGAGCGGTTGAAGATGCCGATACGGCCGCGCTCCGGCAGCGCGACCACGTGGCGCCACAGGAAGTCGTGATCGAGCTCCTTGGTGCTCGGCGCCTTGAAAGAATGGACCTCGCAGCCCTGCGGATTGATGCCGTCGAAGATCGCCTTGATCGCACTGTCCTTGCCGCCGGCGTCCATGGCCTGGAATACGATCAGGAGCGACCAGCGGTCCTGGGCGTAGAGCGTCTCCTGAAACGTGATCAGCCGCTTCTTGTTGGCCTCCAGGATCTCCTGCGCCTTCTCCTTGTCGAGATCGCCCTTCTCGTCGGTCTTGTGGTCCTTGAGGCGAAACTTGCCGGATCCATCATAACGGAACGGCGTAATGTAACGGTCGAGCTCCTGGGCGATCGATTTGGACGGCTTCTTGCTCATGAGTTCGGGGACACCTTACGTTGCGGCTTCAGTCGGTCGAGCACGCTACCAAGAATGCCCTTGGGAAGGAATATGATGAAAAGCACGAGCAGCACGCCATAGACGAGATTGTCCCAGCCGACCGCCTTGGTGCCGAAGCCGATGCGCAAGGTCTCCGCAAGCAGGATGGTGATGATGGCGCCGACAGTCGGGCCGAGCGAGACGAACAAGCCGCCGACGATGGCCGCGAACACCATCTGGAGCGACACGGCGATGCCGCTGACGGTATCGGGCGTGATGAACATCTGGTACTGGCAATAGATCGCGCCGGCGAGCGCCGTCATCAGCGCGCTGAGCAGCGTGATCTTCAATTTCTCCGCGGTGACGTCGACGCCGGCCGCGGCGGCGGCATCCTCATCCTCTGAGATCGCCTCCAGCGCATGGCGAGCCATGCTGCGGTCGACCCAGTGCCAGACCACGATGCCAAAAAGCCAGATCGCGAGCGCGATCAGATACCAGGTGGTCTTGTCGTCGAATTGCAGCGCCAGCAGCCTGTTGCCCGCCGCCCGGTTCGGCGTGTAGCCGAGCGAGCCGCCGGTATAATCGCGCGTCGCGGTGATCACCTGGAGCACGATGCCTGATAGCGCCAGCGTCACCAGCACGAAATAATGCCCGGTGATGCGGAAGCGGAAGCAGGGATAGCCGACGATCAGCGCCAGCGCACCGGCCGCGGCCATGCTGACGGGAATGCCGATCCATGGCGAAAGGCCGAGGTGATTCCACAACAGCGCGGTGACATAGGCGCCGATCCCCATGAAGCCGCCGTGCCCGAGCGAGACGAGGCCGAACCGCCCCATCATCGACCAGGACGTGTAGGCGAACGACCAGATCAGGATCAGCACGAGAATGTGCAGGTGATAGGGATCGCGATAGACGAAAGGGAGCGCGACCAGCGCCGCCAGACCGATCCCCCAGGCTGCAAGTCGTCCCTGCCCCATCATCGGCGCCTCGCCAGGAGGCCTGCGGGCCGGATGAACATCATGACGATGAAGAAGGCGAAGGCGAGCACGTAGCCCCATTCGAGATCGGAGAACAGGCCGCCGAGCGAGATGATCTCGGCGAACACGAAGGAGGCGATGAAGCCGCCGATGAAATTGCCTAAGCCTCCGAGCACGCAGATCAGGAACGTGATCGGCCCGAAGGAGAGGCCGACGAAGGGATGCACGTCATATTGCAGCACCAGAAGGCAGGCAGCGAGCCCGGCCAGCGCACCTCCAAGAGCCGAGGTGATGAGATAGATCCGCTTGGTGTCGACGCCCATCAGCGCCATGATCTGCCGGTCCTGCGAGATGGCGCGGATCGCGGTGCCGGTGAAGGTGCGCGTCATGAACAGGTAGACCGCAACCATGCCGACCAGTGCCGCCACGAAGGACAGCAGCCGTGCGTAGCTGAAATTCATGTCGCCGAAGGCGAGCACCGGCAGGCGGATGCCGAGATTGCGGAAGTCGATGCCGAACGCGACGGTGGCAAAGCTCTGGAGCACGAACAGCACGCCGCCGGTCGCGAGCAGTTGATTGATCGGCGGCGCCGTGAGCAGCGGCGCGATCACGAGGTAGTGGAGCGCCGCGCCGAGGAGCGCAACCAGCAGGATAGTGAAGGGCGCAGCGATGAAATAGCTGACGCCGTAATACTGCACCATGAAGTACATAGCGTACATGCCGATCATCACGAGTTCGGCATAGCAGATCCAGGTCACGTCGATGACGCCGAAGATCAGGTTGAGGCCGAGCGCGAGCAGCGCCAGCACGCCGCCGAGCAGGATGCCGTTGATCACGGCCTCCAGCAGATAAATGTCGAAGACGTCCAGAAATGCCTGCATGCCCCCTCACACCCCGAGATACGCTTCCTTGACCGTGTCGCTCGCCAGCATCTCGGCCGAGGTGCCGGAGGCGCGGATCGTGCCCGCCTCGATCAGATAGGCGCGATCGACCACTTTCAGCACCTGCTGCACGTTCTGCTCGACGATCAGCACGGTCAGGCCGCTGGCACGGATCCGCTTCACCAGTTCGAACACCTGCTGCACCATGAGCGGCGCGAGGCCCGCCGACGGCTCGTCGAGCAGCAGAAGCTTCGGATTGGACATCATGGCGCGGCCGATCGCGCACATCTGCTGCTCGCCGCCGGACATGGTGCCGGCCATCTGGTGGCGGCGCTCCTTCAGGCGCGGAAACAGCTCGAACACGACGTCGAGCCGCTGGGCATAGTGCCCGCGCGCCTCTCTCATGAAGGCGCCCATCTTGAGATTGTCGTCCACCGTGAGCTGCGGAAACAGCCGCCGGTTCTCCGGCACATGCGCAATGCCGAGGCCGACGATCTTGTGCGACGGCGTCGCCACGAGATCAACACCTTCCATCTTGATCGAGCCGCGCGAGGGCCGGATCAAGCCGGAGATGACGCGCATCAAGGTGGTCTTGCCGGCGCCGTTGGGGCCGATGACGCCGACGGCTTCGCCGGCCTTGACGTCGAGATTGACGTCGAACAGCGCCTGGAACGTGCCATAGCCGGCATTGACGCCGCGGAGCTCCAGCATCATTGCCCTCCCGCGCGGCGGCGCGCTTCGGCGGCCGCGGCCTGCGTCGTCTCGGCATCAGTCCCGAGATAGACCTCGATCACCCGCGGATCGCCCGCAACCGCGCTCGGCAAGCCTTCCGAGATCTTCTCGCCGTGATCGAGTACCATGACGCGATCGACGACGCGCATCAAGACGCCCATGATGTGCTCGACCCAGATGATGGTGATGCCGAGTTCGTCGCGGATGTTGCGCAGCATGTCGGCGGCCTGATCCATCTCGGTCTCGTCGAGGCCGCCGAGGCTTTCGTCCGCCAGCAACAGCTTTGGCGCGGTGGCGAGCGCCTTCGCAAGCTCGAGCTTCTTCAGGCCGGCTGCGCCAAGGCCATCGACACTGGCATGGCGATCAATCGGCAGGCCGACCATCGCCAGCGACCGCTCGGCCGCTTCCTCGGCCTTGACGCGACTGTGGCGGCCCTGGCCGTAGAAGCCGGCGAGCGCGACATTCTCGAAGATGGTCAGGCGACGGAAGGGCCGCGGAATCTGGAAGGTGCGGCCGATGCCGCGGTTGATGATCCGGTGCGGCGGAAGGCCTGCGATCTCATGTCCGGCGAACAGGATCGAACCGGAGGTCGGCGCCAGCGTGCCCGAGAGCATGTTGAAGATCGTGCTCTTGCCCGAGCCGTTGGGTCCGATCAGGCCGAGGATCTCGCCCTGTTCGACCCTGAACGAGACGCTGTTGACGGCTGTGAAGCCCCCAAACCGCTTCACCAGCCCGCTGACTTCCAACACCGAAGCACTCCGCCGCTACTGGTTGCTGTAGGGGGTGCCTTTCGGCAGCGGCAGCACCGCCTCGCGCTGCGCCTGGCTCTTGGGCCACACCACGGAGGACTTGTCGTCGATGTACTGGATCACCACGGGAAACGAGCGTTCGTTCTGCCCGGCCATCGGCGTGCCCTCACCGTAAAACTTCACGCCGAAGCCGAGCATGGTGCCGCCCTCGGGAATGTCGGTGTCGAGCGCCGCCTTGCGCAGCGCGTCGGGATCGACACCGCCATACTTCTTGATCGCTCGCGGCAGCACGTCGCTCATGAATACATACGTGTTGGACGCGCCGATGCCGACATGGGCCGAGCGGATGGCGACGCCCGGCCTGATCTTGTCGAATTCGTCGCCGACCATCTTGATCACGGGCGGGAGCTTCGGATCCAAGGTCTTCTGGTTGGCGAGCCAGATCGATATCGGGTCGGTGTTGAAGATGTACGCGGCGTCCGCGCCCATGCCTTCCTTCAGCTTCTCGTAGACGCCATAACCGGCGCCATGCCCCATCAACGCGCCGAACTTCAGGCCCTGCTCGCGGGCCTGGCGCAGCAGCAGCGTAATGTCGGGGTTGTAGCCCGTGTGGAAGATCACGTCGGGCTTGGCGCGCTTGAGCTTGGTCACCAGCGCGGAGAGGTCCGGCGCGGTCGCCGAATAGCCCTCCTTCAGCACGACGTTGAAGCCGGCCTTCTTCGCACCGGCCTCGTTGCCCTTGGAGACATCGACCCCATAGGCCCCGTCCTCGTGAATGATGGCGACGCGCAGGTCCTTCGGCTCCTTGCCGAACTTCTCCTTGGCGTTCTGCGCGATGAAATCCATCGTCATCATGCCGAACTGGTCGCCGCTCGCCTGCGGGCGGAACACGTATTTGTAGCCCTTGTCGTTGAACACGGCCGACGAGATGCAGGTCGTGATCCACATAAACTTCTTGAGCTGCTCGACGCGGGCGGCGACCGGTACGCATTGCGCCGAGGAGAAGAAGCCGAGCACCATGTCGACCTTCTCCTGCTCGAGCAGGCGGACGGATTCGTTGATGGCGATGTCAGGCTTGCTTTGCGCGTCGGCGTAGACCGCCTCGACCTTGTAACCTTCGACGCCGGTCTTGGCGAAATGGTCGAGGATGATCTTTGCGCCGATATAGCCGAGCTCGGAGCCGCCGCCGGCGAGAGGTCCGGTCAAATCGAAGACGACGCCGATCTTGATCTTCTTCTCTTTGCCTTGGTCTTGGGCCTGGGCGGACACCGCCAAGGCCGCCGCGGCAATCGCGACCAACAGCCCACGTACCAAACGGGTAGCCATGCGCAGGCGCATCAGAACCTCCCTGGACGATTGTGCATCGCATTCTTGTTGCTTTTGCTTTTTCGCCCATCACATGGGCTGAGAGAAGCGATGTCAAGCCTCGCGCGTCAGCGAGAGGCGAGCCGCTGTGCAATAAAGGCCGTGACAAATCGCGGCATGGACGGCGTGAGATCGCTCATCCCGCGCACGAGATGAATGGCCGACAGTTCGGGCTCGGCCTCGCGCGCGAGATTGGCTTCGATCCGGGCGCGGGCCACCTCGCCCGGCATGTCCAGGTTGAGGACTTGAATCATCGCAATCACACGGCCGGAGACCACGCAGTGCCAGTCCGCCTCCGCCGCGTAGTCGTCGGCGGTCAGCCCCGTCTCCTCCGCGACCTCGCGGACGACGCTGCCGGGAATGTCGAGAGCCCCGTCCTTGATGTCGTCGAGGTCGGGCGTGCCCGAAGGGAAATAGATGCGGCCCGAATTGGCCGTGTGCTGCGCCATCTCGCCCAGTACGAAGGCGCCGTCGGAGGTGCGCAACGCGCCCATGCCAAAACCGTTGAACACGGCCGGATCAGGAAAGCCCCAGTCGCGCCAGGCGAGGAAGCTGGCGAAATCGGTCTCGAAATAGGTCGCGGCGAAATGGCCGTCCGTGAACACGGCGTCGCGTCCGAGCAGCACGCGACCGTTCCAGATCTTCGGCCGCTCGCGCTGCTTCTCGGCAAAATGCGCCGCGATCTCGGCGCGACGCTCCTCGGCGAACGGCCACACGACCGGCCGCACCGCAAGATCAAGCGCCGAGACGCAATGAATGACCGGTGACGTCATGACGCCTGACCACTACGCCTTCGCGTCACTTATTTGGCATTCCCCGTCGTCTTGTTGGCCTGATCGACAAATTTGTTGGTGAAGGTCTTGCTGACGTCGATCTTGGCGTTCGCCACCTCGGGCGAACCGACGCTGAACACCGCAAGCACGGCCTCCGCGCCCTTCGGGTCCATCTTGCCGGTTTCGGAAAACATCGGAATCGTGTTCTTCAGCGCAGCGAGATAGAGATCCTTGTTCTTGCCGACCGTCTCCTCCGGCATCTTCGCCATGATCTCCTCGGGCGAATGCGAATGGATCCAGGCTAGCGTTGCCAGGATCGCATTGGTAAGCGCCTGTGTCTCCTTCTCATGACCGTTGACCCAGGCTGCCGTCGAGTACAACGCGCCGCCCGGATATTCGCCGCCGAACGTCTCGAGCGTGTCCTTCTGGGTGCGGGTGTCGGAAAGAACGCGTAAATCCTTGTGGTTGCCCTGAAGCACGGTGACGGAAGGATCGAGCATCACGGCCGCGTCGATCTGGCCTTGCTCCATGGCTGCGACTGCGGTGGCGCCAAGGCCGACGCCGATCACGGCGGTGCCGGCGGGATCGAGGCCGTTCTTCTTGAGCATGAATTTCAGGAAGAAGTCGGTGGAGGAGCCAGGGGCGCTCACGCCGACCTTTTTGCTGGCGAGATCCTTGACCGACTTGATGTCGTTGGTCCGAGAGGGTGCGACCACCAGCACGAGGCCGGGATAGCGATCATAGACCACGAAGGCCTGAAGCTCCTGCTTCTTGGCGGCGAGATTGACGCAATGGTCGAAATAGCCGGAGACGACGTCGGCGCTGCCGCCGAGCACGGCTTTGAGTGCGTCCGACCCGCCCTTCAGGTCGACCAGTTCGACACTGACGCCGGCCTTCTCGTATTCGCCGAGCTGCTTGGCCAGCACGGTGGGCAGGTAGCACAGGCAAGAGCCGCCGCCGACCGCGATGGTCACCTTGCTTTGCGCCGCGGCAAGACCGATGGTGAGCGTCAGCGCGAGCAGCGCGCCGGCGAGCCTGGCAATCGTGTTCTTCATTGGCTTCCTCCGTTCGGCCGGCGGCACCATAGAGCAGCGGGGCGGGCTTGAGAAGCACCGCCTAAGTGGGCTGGCCATCGGCCTTTCGGCGCAATAGCATGTCCAAACAAGAACAAATCTTGATGGGGAGGATCATCCATGAATCGCCTTGCTGCCGGGCTGTCGATCGCCGCCGCCTTTGCCGCCGGATGCGGCGCCACCCACCTGCTCCGGCCGGCGCTCGCCGCCGAAAACATCACCGCGCAGATCGTCCATACCGGCGAGATGGAAGGCGATGCGCTCGGGCCCGCAAACGCTGTCGGCTACCGCTCCAAGATGTTCGCGAGCGCGGACGGTGCCACCGTCTCGATCCAGGTCGGCAACGTGCCCAAGCACATGCATCCCAACACCAACGAGATCCAGTACATCCTGGACGGCACCGGGACGATCTGGCTCGGCGACAAGGAGGTGACGGTGAAGCCCGGCGATCTCGTGATCATCCCGAAGGGCACGCCGCATGGCGGCACCAAGCCGATCAGCGGCCAGGTCAAGGCGATCGCGATCAAGACGCCGCCGCAGGCACCCGACGACACCAAGCTGCTGGATTGAACGTTCGCGATCGGGGCTCGCGCCGACGCGCGGCCCCTTGCGCCCTAGCCGCGACCGTCCGACGCCGTCGGCCGCCAAACCAGTAGCCGCCGCTCCACCAGCGTGACGCCAAAGTCGATCAGGATCACGAAGGCCGACAGCACGAACATGCCGGCGAACACGCCGGCGACGTCGAAGATGCCTTCGGCCTGCTGAATGAGATAGCCGAGCCCGGCCGCCGATCCGAGATATTCGCCGACGACCGCGCCGACCACGGCGAAGCCGACCGACGTATGCAGCGAGGAGAACATCCAGGACAGCGCCGACGGCCAATAGACGTGCTGCATTAATTGGCGCTCGCTCATGCCGAGCATGCGGCCATTGTCCAGCACGGTGCGGCTGACTTCCTTCACGCCCTGATAGACGTTGAAGAAGACGATGAAGAAGACCAGCGTCACACCGAGCGCGACCTTGGACCAGATGCCGAGGCCGAGCCACAGCGCGAAGATCGGCGCCAGCACGACGCGCGGCAGCGCGTTGACCATCTTGACGTAAGGGTCGAACACGGCTGCGACCAGTGGCTGGCGCGCAAACCAGAAGCCGACCAGCACGCCGCCGACCGAGCCGATCACGAAAGCCAGGATCGATTCCGCAAGCGTGATTCCGAGATGTTTCCAGATCACGCCGGACGCGAACCACTTCACGATCTGGCTGAATACGTCGAACGGATTGGAGAAGAAGAACGGCGGCAGCAGGATCTTGCCGAAGACGGGGACGGTCGAGAGCACTTGCCACGTCACGATGCAGACGACCGCGACCAGGACTTGCAGCGCAAGCAGCATCGGGCGCGACATCAGACCGCCTCCGCCGCCTGCGTGGACTGAACGTAACCCTTCATCACCTCGTCCTTGAGCACGCCCCAGATCTCGCGATGCAGTGAATGAAACTCCTTATCGAGCCGGACCTCAAAAATGTCGCGCGGGCGCGGCAAGCGCACGCGCCAGTCACCGATGATGCGCGAGGACGGCCCCGCCGACATGATCAGGACGCGATCGGCGAGTGCGATCGCCTCTTCGAGATCGTGGGTGACGAACAGCACGGCCTTGCGGTCGGCGTTCCAGAGATCGAGCAGCAGATTGCCCATGACTTGGCGCGTCTGTGCATCGAGCGGCCCGAACGGCTCGTCCATCAGCAGGATTTTTGGATCGCGGATCAGCACCTGCGCCAGCGCCACGCGCTTGCGCTGGCCGCCCGAGAGCATGTGTGGATAGCGGCCTGCGAACGCACCGAGGCCGACGGAGGTCAGCCATTGCTGCGCCCGCGGCAGCGCTTCGGAGCGCGGCGTGCCCTTGATCTCGAGCCCGATCGCGACATTGTCGAGCGCGGTCTTCCACGGGAACAGTGCATCGGATTGGAACAGGTAGCCGGCATCCCGGTTCAGCCCCGCGAGCGGCTGGTCGAATATCCTGACGCTGCCCGCTGCCGGCTTGAGCAGCCCGGCGGCGACGTTGAGCAGCGTGGATTTCCCGCAGCCGGTCGGGCCGACAATGGCGACGAACTCGCCCTGCGCCACCGTGAGATGGGCTTTCTCCACCGCCGTATAGACCCGCCCGTCCCGGAGGTGGAACGCGACCTTGGCATCTTCCAGCGCCACTGCCGTGGGCGTCGTCATGTGCTTCCTCCAAACCTGGACCGATGCCTTAGCCGCTCGCGCGACCAAGTTCAATCAAGGCGCCAAGCGTGCTACGCATGCAGCTCTTACCCCTTCACCCTCCCCTGCAGGGGAAGGTAAGAGCGAGCTTACCCGCGATGCCCTCCAAGCTGGCGATCAGCTATGCACGTGTCACCAAGAGCTTCGGGCCGCTCAAAGCCGTCGACGACGTGTCGCTCGATATCGCCGAGGGCGAGTTTCTGGCCATCGTGGGTGGCTCGGGCTCCGGCAAGACCACCCTGCTGCGGCTCGCCAACCGATTGATCGAGGCGGACAGCGGCACGATCACGGTGGAGAGCGAGGACGTGCAGAATGTCGATCCGGTCGCGCTGCGGCGGCGGATCGGCTACGTGTTCCAGGCCGGTGGGCTGTTTCCGCATTTGAGCGTTGCCGACAATATCGGTGTCACGCCAAAGCTGCTGGGCGTCTCGGCTGCCGATATTGCCGCGCGCGTCGACGAGCTGCTGGAACTCGTGCAGCTCGACCGTGCCGCGCATCGCGACCGGCTGCCGGAGGCGCTCTCCGGCGGCCAGCGCCAGCGCGTCGGCGTGGCGCGGGCGCTCGCGGCAAAACCTCGGATCGTGCTGATGGACGAGCCGTTCGGCGCGCTCGATCCCCTCACCCGCGATGCGCTGGGCGAGGATTTTCGCGACCTGCACCGCAAGCTCGGTCTGACCTCTGTCATGATTACGCATGACATGACGGAGGCCATCCTGCTCGCCGACCGCATTGCGGTGATGCGCGCTGGAAAGCTGCTCGCGCAGGGTACGCCGGCAGAGCTGTCGAAAAGCGGCGACGCCTACGTGCTGGAATTGTTGCGCACGCCGCGGCGCCAGGTCGAGCGATTGAATGCGCGGCTGCCAACGAGCGGTGCGGCATGAGCCTCTTCACCGATCCGCGCTGGGGCGAGGCGCTGTCGCACTTGCCCGACTATCTCGGCAACCATGTGCGGGTGAGTCTCGCCGCGCTTGCGCTAGGCCTGATTGCGAGCCTGCCGTTGGCACTCCTCACACGCAACCACCCGGCGCCCCGCGGCATCCTGCTTGCGCTTGCCAGCATCGTGCAGACAGTCCCTGGACTTGCGCTTCTTGCGCTGTTCTATCCGCTCCTGCTGCTGCTGGCCTCCGTCACGCTTGCCTGGTTCGGCTTTTCCTTTTCCGCTTTCGGCTTCCTGCCGGCCGTGCTGGCGCTCGCGCTCTATTCGATGCTGCCGGTGCTGCGCAACGGCATCACCGGCCTCAACGGCATCGATCCCGCGTTGATCGAAGCCGCCAAAGGTGTCGGCATGACCGCGCGACAATCGCTCGTGATGGTCGAGCTGCCGCTGGCGCTGCCGGTGATGATGGCGGGGATCCGCACCGCCGCGGTGTGGGTGATCGGCACCGCGACGCTGTCGACACCGATCGGCCAGACCAGCCTCGGCAATTACATCTTCGCGGGGCTTCAAACCCAGAACTGGGTGTTCGTGCTGTTCGGCTGCCTGGCCTCGGCCCTGCTCGCGCTTGCCGTCGACCAACTGCTCGGCCTGCTCGAGAGCGGCCTGCGCCAGCGCAGCCGCATGCGCACCGGGCTCGGCGCGATCGGGATCGCGGCACTGGTCGCCGCAACGCTGGTGCCGACGATGGGGCGCTCGTCCCAGAGCTACGTCGTCGGCGCCAAGACTTTCGCCGAGCAATATGTGTTGTCTGCCCTGCTCAAGGACCGCCTCCAGGCGGCTGACCTCTCAGCGACGGCGCGATCGGGCCTCGGCTCCAGCGTGATCTTCGAGGCACTGAAGACCGGCGACATTGATCTCTATGTCGATTATTCCGGTACACTCTGGGCCAATCAGTTGCATCGCACCGACGTTAAGCCGCGCGCGGAACTGCTCGCAGAGCTGAAGACAACCCTCGCGAAAGAGAACATCACCTTGCTCGGCGAGCTCGGCTTCGAGAATGCGTATGCACTGGTGATGCCGCGGAAGCGCGCCGAGGCGCTGGGCATCCGCAGCATCGCCGATCTCGCCGCGCACACATCGACCATGTCGATCGCCGGCGACTACGAGTTCTTCTCGCGCCCCGAATGGGCCGCGCTGCAAAAGGCCTATGGGCTTTCGTTCCGCACCCAACGCCAGATGCAGCCGGACTTCATGTACGCGGCGGTCGCGAGCGGCGAGGTCGACGTGATCGCCGGCTACACCAGCGACGGCCTGATCGCGAAATACGATCTCGTCGCGCTCGATGATCCCCGGCACGCCATCCCGCCTTACGATGCTATCCTGCTGCTCGCGCCCATGCGAGCCGGTGACGAGCGGTTGCAGGCTGCGCTGAGGCCGCTGCTCGGCAGGATCGACATCGCGACGGTGCGCGAAGCCAATCTGCGCGCGAGCGGCAACGATGCGAATTCATCGCCCGATGCAGTGGCGAAGTGGCTGTGGGAGAAGGTGAGCAACAGGTAGGCTGGCGCGACTGGTTCAGCGTCGTCATGGCTTTCGCCTATGGGCCTTCGCCAGGACGACGTTGGAGGGGCCTGGGTGCTCCAACGGCGCTCTCATCGCAAAGAGCGTGAGAGACATCACAGCCCCCGGATCATCCCCGCGTTGATCAGCAGCCGGTTCAGCCGCCGCGCCTCGGCGCCATCCTTGCAGCCATAGAAGATGCCCTTGCAGCGGAGCATGATCTCCTTCTGCTCGGCGAAGGACGGATCGAGCGGGATGCCGGCAGCTTCCTGGATCACTAGCGGCAGATAGGGACCGTCGATCGTGTCCATCACGGCATCGCTCTTCACCGGCTCGAAATTGATGGCGTCGATCACATAATACGTTGCGTACAGCCGCGGATCGTAAGCGTCGAGCTTCTTGCCGAGGGCGCCCTCGTCGAGGCCGGGCTCAAGCAGGTTCGGCGCGAATTCCGGTTGGTGATCGCCGTAGCGCACGATCAGGAAAGGCTCGCCGGGAAAGTTCTTCTTCAGACCGGCGATGAAAGCTTTGTACTGCTCGGCGCTCATCACCTGGCGGCGCAGATATTCGTCGATGGACGGCAAGTTGCCCGGCGCGCGCCACTTCGGCAGCAGATCAGGGCGGAAGCGCGTTTCCCAGGGGAAATGATTGGCGCCGAGATAGATGAAGGTGAACAGCGGCTTGTTCGGCGGCTGTTGCCCTATCAGCTGAAGCGCCTTGTCGTAGAAGAAGGAGTCCGGCTCGACGTCCTTGGCGCCCAGATCCTCCGAATCGAGGAAACGTTCGATGCCGGTCGTCATCTGGAAGCTGCGCGCGCCCATGAAGCCGCCATGGGCGGGGTAAAGCGACAGGGTGTCGTAGCCGCAACGGCGCAGTGCCAATGGCAGGCCGCGTTCGACGCGGTTCGAGGCGATGCGCGTCACGAAATAGGCGAAGCGGCCGAACGAGCGCGACGAGAGCCCCGCAAGCACGTTGTACTCGGTGAACCAGCTCGGCCCGCCATTGCTCTCGGCCAGGAACGTGCGCTGCTTGCCGTCCCAGGACCTGAAATGGTCGCCGTAACGCGGCGGCACCTTGATGCCCTGGGCGGCGCGGATGTCGAAGCTCGATTCATCATGGATCATGATGATATTGGGGCGGCGGCCCGCAGGATGGCAGGCGTCCACCAGCGGCACGTTGAGCCGCTCGTTGGTGGAGGCTGCGGATTCCATGAAACCGTACTGCACGAAGTCGGCGACCGCTGTGACGCCGGAGCGGAAGAATTTCGAGAGATAGCCGTCGTCGTAATAGCCGCGCCAGGCCTGGTCAGGATGATAAAGCGAATAGCCGACCAGTGCGGCAACACAGGCGAGCTTGCAGGCGAGCGCCGGCAGCCGGCGGATGCGGAACGGATCAAGCCACCACAGCGCATACATCAGCGGCAGCGTGACGAGGCCGGCCAGGATCACCGACCAGCGCAGATTCGGGAAGATCGTGAACAGGAACGCGACGCTGTCGCGGTCGATCATCATCAAATCGATGAAGTTGACCGTCATCTGCACGACTTCGTGCTTCAGCCGCGACAGCAGCACCAGCACGACGACCATGGTCAGCGACAGTGCGCCCGACAGCGCCGGGCGCCGCAGCAGCGTGATCCAGAAGAAGTTGAGGATGCCCCAGGCCAGGGCGAAGGAGAGGCGCGAGCCGAAATCGGTCTCGGTCTCGTACATCAGCGCCAGCGCTGCGAAATGTGGCGCCGTGACCGCGAGCAGCCGCCAGATGCCGAGCGCGGCGACGCTCGCAAGCACGGCGGTGGTGGCAGAAGGACCTGGATTGGGCGCGGACGCCATCGACGACACGCAACTTCTGGTCCGGCGCGGTGATGCCAAGCCGCTTGGCCGGCATCGAGACGGCTGGCGGCGCCCGGCGCAGCCGGAAGCCTGCGCCGTGTCATAAAACTGTAACGGAACGGTCAAGGTCAGGCAACGCGTTCGGCGATCCGACATCGCTTATTGTTAGCGAAAGACGGTGGGCCGCAGCGGGCAGGCAGCTGCTCAATGTCAGGGCTGGGCGATCCCAGCGATGAACAGGTCGATCACCCCCTCCGCCATCCGCTCGATCTCGTCGTCCTCGATTCCCCAGCGCGGAAAGTGGCCATCGAGATTCATCCGGGCAAAACCGTAGACCAACGCGCGAGCGGCGATCTGGATGCGCTTCAGATCCGCCGACCTCAGCAGGCCCTGCTCGGCCGCATCAGTCAGCATCCGTTCCGACAGCGCGATCAGCTCGGCATTGTCGCGGGTCAGCTCCGCCGAGCTGCCATGGGCGAAGTAGCGTCCGGTGGAGATGATCTCGAAATGGGCCGGATTGCGCATGGCCCAGCGCAGGTAAGCGAGGCCAAAGGCGCGAAAACGCTCCAGTGGACCCTTGAGCGGCTCCTCGCCCAGCGCCGCCTCGATCTCGGCGCGGAAGCGCCGCTGCGCCTCCTCGGCCACCGCCGCCATCAAGGCATCGCGGTTCGGAAAGTGCCGGAACGGCGCGCCCGGCGACACCGCGGCCCGGCGCGCCGCCTCGCGGACGGAGACCTCGGCACCTTCCGCCGCCAATTGCAGCGCAGCGTCAATCAGCACACGGCGAAGGTCGCCGTGGTGATACGGCCGGGCTTCGGGTGTTCGACGGGCACGCGGCTTGGACGTCTGACGGGCGGGCATGGCGTCTTCTAGCATCACCCGAACGTGAATGTAAGCAGCGATTACACCATTGACGATCTTGCTGCTGTATATGTAATCACTGATTACATCCAAGGAGATTCGCCATGTCACAACGTCAAAGCTGGCTCGAAGGCTGGCGGCTGCTTGCCGTCCTAACGCTCAGCCTGATCGCCCTGAGCCTGTGGATCGCCTCGATGCGGCTGTTCGAGGTTGAGGGCGTTCGCATGGTGATCCGCTTCACGGCGCGAAGTTCGCTGCTGCTGTTCTGCCTCGCCTTCAGTGCCGCGGCGCTGGCGCGGCTCTCGCCCAATGCCTGGACGCGCTGGCAGCACCGTAACCGCCGCTATCTAGGCTTGAGCTTCGCGGCCTCCCACGCCATCCACGCGGCGGCGATCGTCGCGTTCGCCAGGATGGATCCGGCCGGCTTTGCCCAGGCGACCTCCGCGGCCTCCTACATCTTCGGCGGCATCGGCTATGGCTTCATCATCGCGATGAGTGCGACCTCGTTCGACCGCACCGCCGCGCTGCTCGGACCGCGCACCTGGCGCATACTGCACGTCGCGGGCGGCTACTATCTCTGTTTCCAGTTCATGGTGTCGTTCGGCAAGCGCGTGCCGGCCATGCCGCTCTACGCCGCATTCCTCATTCCGCTGCTGATCGTGCTGACGTTGCGCATGATAGCGATGGCCCGCCACCCGCGCGGGCAAACCGTCGCCGCGGGCTGAAACGCCCAAGCTCACTGCGGCAGCAATCCGAGCCGCTTGGCGATGATGCGGTCGAGCGTCCGTCTCGGTAGCACGGCCGCAATCAGGTGGCGGAGCGGGTCCGGCGTGATCTGGTAGCGCACCTTCGGGCTTGGCGCCGTCAGCGCCTCGAACACGATCTCGGCGATGCGCTCGGCGGGCAGGCCCTTGGCGCCGATGTCCATCATGAACGCCATCACCTTGTTCAGCGCCGGCAGATAGGGCGAGTTCTGGTAGACGGAAAGGTCGATCTCTTCGGCCTTGCTCCAGATCGGCGTCTTCACCGCGCCGGGGGCGACGATGATGACGTCGATGCCGAACAGCATCAGCTCGCGGCGCAGGCTCTCCGACAGGCCCTCGATGGCGTGCTTGGAGGTGCTGTAAGGCGCCGACAGCGGATTGCCGCTCTTGCCAGCGACCGAGCTGATCATCACGATCCGGCCCTTCGGCCCCTTCAGCAAGGGGTCTGCGCCGAGCAGCGGCCCGAACGCCTGCGTCGCGATGACAGGGCCAATGACGTTGACGTCCATCTGGCGGCGGAAATCATCGGCCGACAATTCGAGCACGGGACCGGCAACCGCGATGCCGGCATTGTTGACGAGACCGGCCAGCGTCTCGCCGCCCAACGCCGCGCGAACTTTTCGCCCGGCAGCGAGGACTGCTGCCTCGTCGGTGACGTCGAACAGCAGCGGAGTGAAGTTCGCACCGAACTCGCCTTGCAGCCGGTCGGCGTCGGCCTGCTTGCGGACACTGCCGAACACGCGATAGCCGCGCCCGATCAGGAATTTTGCAACGGCCCAGCCGATGCCCGTAGACGCCCCGGTAACGACGACAGATCGCATGGTCTTTCCACCTCGGGTTGCCGTGATCATGCAGGAGGAAGGTGCCTGTGTGCAAATGGCGCCCAGCGCGCAAGTCCGCGCGGCAGGTGTCGGTTCTCAAGATGAAGCGGCGCGCGAACGTTGCGACATGAGGTCGAAGGCACCTTGAACAGGCGGATGAAGAGTCGAATCTTTCACTCTGACGACGCAGCCCTTTTCACGATCAGGGAGTTCTAGAAATTTTTGAAAAGGGACGCGAGATCAAGAATGTGGTTTAAGCGTCAGTTCTTGGCGTTCAAGCAGCGCGTCAACTCGCGAAGAATTTGAATGAAGCAACAATGCTTCGCGCGAGAAGGAGGAGAAAGATCGCGTTTGCGATCTCGCTCGAACATAGTCGCGAAGGCTTAAGATTTGTTTGGCGAGCGAAGCTTTCGCTCGCGTGTCCCGGACAAGGCGCAGCGCATAAGCGATGCGTCGTGGGGCCGGGATCCAGAGGCCGCTTGGCCCCGGATCAGCAGGGCATCACCAAAATGCTGCGCTGCGTCCGGGGCACAACGGCTTAGTTTTTGCTTTTGTCGACCAGCGCGCCCTTCTTGATCCAGGGCATCATGTCGCGCAGTTTCGCGCCGACTTCTTCGATCGGGTGGGCAGCGAGCTTGGCGCGGGTCGCCTTGAAGGAGGTCTGGTTGACCTTGTTCTCGAGCATCCAGTCGCGCGCGAACTTGCCGCCCTGGATGTCGGCGAGAACCTTCCGCATCTCCTTCTTGGTCTCGTCGGTAATGATGCGCGGACCGGTGACATACTCCCCGTACTCGGCGGTGTTGGAGATCGAGTAGTTCATGTTGGCGATGCCGCCTTCATAGATCAGGTCGACGATCAGCTTCACTTCGTGCAGGCACTCGAAATAGGCCATCTCCGGGGCGTAGCCGGCTTCGACCAGAGTCTCGTAGCCGCCCTTGATCAACTCGACCAGGCCGCCGCAAAGCACCACCTGCTCGCCGAACAGGTCGGTCTCGCACTCTTCCTTGAAGGTGGTCTCGATGATGCCGGCGCGGCCGCCGCCGATCGCGGAGGCATAGGACAGGCCGAGGTCATGGGCGTTGCCCGAGACGTCCTTGGCGATCGCAATCAGGCAGGGCACGCCGCCGCCGCGCTGGTACTCCGAGCGCACGGTGTGGCCGGGGCCCTTCGGCGCGATCATCAGCACGTCCAGGTCGGCGCGCGGATCGAGCAAATTGAAGTGGACGTTGAGGCCGTGCGCGAACACAAGGGCGGCGCCCTTCTTCATGTTGTCGTGCAGGTGCTCGCGATAGATGTCGCCCTGGAGTTCGTCCGGGGTCAGCATCATGACGAGGTCGGCCCATTTGGCGGCTTCGGCGACTTCCATCACCTTGAAGCCGGCGTTCTCCGCCTTCTTGGCCGAGGCCGACCCCTTGCGCAGCGCAATCGCCACCTCCTTGACGCCGGAGTCCTTCAGGTTCAGCGCATGGGCGTGGCCCTGGCTGCCATAGCCGACGATGGCGACCTTCTTGCCCTTGATCAGGTTCAGGTCGGCGTCGCGATCGTAATAAACACGCATAGTTCGTTTCCTCGTTCGGGGCCGGAATCGGCCGATGGTCAGATCTTTCGAAGGTGAATTGACGGATTTCGGGGGCTGTCTAGAGCATTTTAGGGCCGCTGGGAAACCCGTTTCTGCATGGAAATCTGCGGCATCATGCATCCATGAAGACGGGGTAGAGGGAAGCGAGCAGCAGGACTGCCATCAGCACATTGAAGGCACGGACCAGCCGCTCTGAGGTCAGGACCGGCCGCAATGCGGAGCCGAACAGAGCCCAGACCACGGTCGAGACCGTGCCTACGAGCAGGCTGATCAGGGTCTGGATTGCGATGTTGAGCGGGAATTGGGCGATCGCCGCGTAGGCGGTAATGGTGCCGATCACGATCACCCAGCCTTTGGCGTTGATCCATTGAAATATCGCCGCGCCCCAGAAGGTCATCGGGCCGCGGGCGGCGCCGTCGCCCGGCTTGGTCGGCCCGGACATGGCGATCGCGGCGGCGAGATAGATCAGGTAGACCGCACCGGCATATTTCAAGATGGTCTGGAGGACAGGATAGGCCAGAAACACGGAGCCGAGCCCGAGGCCGACCGCGGCGACCATGAAGGCGAAGCCGATGACGATACCGACGATGTGGGGAATGGTGCGCCGGAAGCCGTAGGTCAGGCCCGAGGACAGCAGCATGATGTTGTTCGGCCCAGGCGTGAAGTACATCACGACCATGAAGGTGAGGAAGGCATAGAACAGCGACTGGGACATGTTCGCCTCACGCGACTTTCGGCAGCGGCTCTTTGGGCAACGCCTTGGGCCGCTGCGCCAGCACCATCACCGCGATACCGCCGATCACGGTCAGCATGCCGGCGAGGCGCAGGGGTCCGAACCGCTCGCCGAACACGATGCTGGAGGCGGCCGATCCCACGAACGGCACCAGCAGCGCGAACGGCACCACCTGCGCCGCCGGATAATCGCGCAGCAATCGGCCCCATAGCCAGTAGGCGATGCTGGTGGAGATGGCGCCGATCACCAGCAGGCAGATCAGGCCTGTCAGAGACATGTGCATCAGCGACTGCCAGGTCGGCGTTGGCCCGTTGACGACCAGCGCGAGCGCGAACAACGGCACCGCGGCAGTAAGGCACAGCCAGGCGAACAGGTCGAACATCGGCGCACCACGGGCGCCCCGCAGCAGGAGATTGCCGACGGCAAAGCAGACCGGCGCGATCATCAGCACCGCGAAGGCGCCGACGCTGAAATCATAGCCGACGGTCCCGCAGATCATCAAAAGGCCGGCTGCTGCGATGACGATGCCGAGCGTCTGCATCGGCGTCGGACGTTCGCCGAATGCGACAGCGGCGAAGCCGATCGTGAACAGCGCCTGGCTCTGCACGACCACGCTGGCCAGGCCGACCGGCACGCCGTGGGCAATGCCATAGGCCTGGCTCAGGAACTGGCCGAGGAACAGCGTGACGCTGATCGCGATCAGGAGGGGCCAGGCGACCTTCGGCTTGGGAATGAAAAGGCACGGTACTGCGGCAATGGTGAAGCGCATCGCCGTCATCAGCTCCGGCGAGAACTCGTCGAGCGCGATCCGGCTCGCCACGAAGGCAAGCCCCCAGATGATCGCCACCAGGATGGCGATGAGGATGTCGGCCGGCTTCATTGTTGTTCTCGGTCCTGCCCTGTCGTGCAGTCCTGTTATTGTTCTGGTCTAGCCTTGCTCGCCGGCTTTCGGTTTCCGCAGCAGATAGGTGCCGTGCATCGGGGCGTGGTAGTCGGCCGAGACCAGCCTGAAGCCGATGTCGGTCAGCATCCGTTCCATCACCCAGCTGAAGGTGGAATATTCGTCGCGCATGTGCGCGACGACACCTTCACGCGAAAAGTCGTGGTTCTTGATCTGGAAGTCGGCCCATTGCTCGACGTCGCGCTCAATGGCGTCCGGCATTGAAGTGTAGACGATGTCGCGCAGGTAGAAGCTCGCGCCCGGCTTCAGCGCCCGATAGATCCGCGACATCGCCACCGCCTTCCAGAAGTCCGGCAGATGGTGCAGCGTGAACTCGCTGACGATCAAATCGTAGGATTCCGGACGGTAGGAGAAGCTCAGCAGGCCGGCCGATTGGGTGCGGACCGGCGCCTTGCGGTCACGTGCATAGATCTCGGCGAGCGCCAGCATCGCGGGGGAGATGTCGATAGCATCGACCTCGGCGCCCATCAGCGCCGCTTCGGTGGCCAGCACGCCGTTACCGCAGCCGATATCGGCGATGCGCCAGTCGCGCTGGACTCCTAGCATTTTCAGCGCGGCGCGCGCCCGCAGGTCGGCATCGTCATGGCTGTCATAGATCGACGCCACTGCGGGCTCGATCCCCATCCGGTTCCGCTCGTTATAGTACCAGTCGCGCGCCAGCATGGTTCACATCCCTTCAGGCCCGCGACCGATCGCGGCAACGCCGGTGCGCGACACTTCGACGAGGCCGAGCGGGCGCATCAGGTCGATATACTGATTGATCTTGTCCGTATTGCCTGTGATCTCGAACACGAAGCTCTCGGTCGTCGCATCGATCACGCGGGCGCGGAACGCATCCGCAAGCCTCAGCGCCTCGACGCGGTGCTCGCCCTGCCCGCGCACCTTCACCATCGCGAGCTCCCGCTCGATCGAGCGCTTGGTCTGCGTCATGTCGACGACGCGATAGACCGGAATCATGCGATCGAGCTGGTGCTTGATCTGCTCGATCACCATTGGCGTGCCCGTCGTGACGATGGTGATGCGCGAGAGGTGCTTCTGGCTCTCGGTCTCCGAGACCGTGAGGCTCTCGATGTTGTAGCCACGGCCCGAGAACAAGCCGATGACGCGCGCAAGCACGCCGGGCTCGTTCTGCACGAGCACGGCGAGCGTGTGCGTCTCGTTGGGATCGTGACGGTCCTCGATGAAATAGGCGGATGCCGGCTGGTTCATTGTCGTTCCCCTCAAATCTTCTTCGTCATGCCCGCGAAGGCGGGCCGCCAGTAATTGCCACGGCGTGAGATCCCTACACAGGGAGCGGCGTACTGGATCGGCCGGTCGAGCCGGGCGATGGCAGCGGAGCTTGTGACCATTGCGCTCACACCAGCGCCTTGCCGCCGGCGAACGCCTTCGCGGTGGCTGCGTCGTTGGCCTGCTCCGGCAACAGCATCTCGTTGTGCGCCTTGCCGGAGGGGATCATCGGGAAGCAGTTTTCAAGCGCAGCGACGCGGCAGTCGAACAGCACCGGGCGCTTGACCGCGATCATCTCCTTGATGGCACCCTCAAGATCGCCAGGCTTGTGCACCTGGAGGCCAACGCCGCCATAGGCTTCGGCGAGCTTGACGAAATCCGGCAGCGCCTCCGAGTAGGAATGCGACAGGCGGTTGCCATGCAGCAGCTGCTGCCACTGCCGCACCATGCCCATGTACTGGTTGTTCAGGATGAAGATCTTGATCGGCAGCTCGTACTGCACGGCCGTCGACATCTCCTGCATCGTCATCTGCACCGAGGCATCGCCCGCGATGTCGATGACGAGGCTGTCGGGGTGGGCAACCTGCACGCCGATCGCGGCCGGCAGGCCGTAGCCCATGGTGCCGAGGCCGCCCGACGTCATCCAGCGATGCGGCTCCTCGAAGCCGTAGAACTGGGCCGCCCACATCTGGTGCTGGCCGACCTCGGTCGTGATGTAGGTATCCTTGCCGCGCGTCGCTTCGAACAGGCTCTGGATCGCATGCTGCGGCAGGATGACGTCGTTGCTCTTCTTGTAATACAGCGAATTACGGGCACGCCACTGCGCGATCTGCTGCCACCACGACTTGATCTCGGGCTTCTTCGCCTCTGCCTTGAACACCTGGAGGATGTCGCCGAGGATGTTGCCGCAATCGCCGATGATCGGCACGTCAACCCGGATGTTCTTGTTGATCGAGGATGGGTCGATGTCGATATGGATCTTCTTCGAACCCGGCGAGAACGCATCGACGCGACCGGTGATGCGGTCGTCGAAGCGCGCGCCGACGCACAGCATGACGTCGCAATCATGCATGGTCATGTTAGCTTCATAGGTGCCGTGCATGCCGAGCATGCCGAGCCAGTTCTTGCCCGAAGCCGGATAGGCGCCGAGGCCCATCAGCGTGGAGGTGATCGGAAAACCGGTGACCTCGACCAGCTCGCGCAAGAGCTTGGTCGCCTCGGGACCGGAATTGATGACGCCACCGCCGCTGTAGATCACCGGACGCTTGGCGTTGGCGAGCAGCGCCACCGCCTTGCGGATCTGCGTGGCATCGCCCTTCACGCGCGGCGCATAGGAGCGGTGCACGTCGGACTTGCGCGGCGGATGATAGGTACCGGTCGCGAACTGCACGTCCTTGGGAACGTCGACCAGCACCGGCCCCGGACGGCCGGAGGTCGCGACATAGAAAGCCTCGTGCAGCACCTTGGCGAGATCGTTGACGTCGCGCACCAGCCAGTTGTGCTTGGTGCAGGGGCGCGTGATGCCGACGGTGTCGCATTCCTGGAAGGCGTCGTTGCCAATCAGATGCGTCGGCACCTGGCCGGAGATGCACACCAGCGGGATCGAGTCCATCAGCGCGTCGGTCAACGGCGTCACCATGTTAGTCGCGCCGGGACCGGAGGTCACCAGCGCGACGCCCGGCTTGCCGGTCGAGCGCGCATAGCCCTCGGCGGCATGGCCGGCGCCCTGCTCGTGGCGGACCAGGATGTGCTGGACCTCGCTCTCGTGGAAGATCTCGTCATAGATCGGAAGCACCGCGCCGCCGGGATAGCCGAAAATGTCGGTCACGCCATGATCGATGAGCGCGCGGACGATCATCGCGGCGCCGGTCATCTGGTTCGGATCGTGGCTCTTCTCGCTCATTGGCTTGCTCCGGATGCGCTGTTGTCAGCGGCTTCGTTCGTGTCGGGTTCGGGAAATAAAAAAGGCCCCGAAGAGGGCCCACGCACACCGCCTGTCTTGTGGATGGCAGCTAGCCACCCCCGGCGGTGTGCCTGGGTACGACGGCGATAAGGAGTTTGGTAATAATGTTACGCATGGCAGGCGCTCGGCTTCCCAAAGGTTGCGCGAAACATAGCGGCCAAAGCCCGGATGTCAAGGCAATGTGGCCGTTCCCGCGCGATTTTGGCAGTGTAGCGGTGTTCCCCGGGTTCGGCGAGCGGTAAATTCAGGAACCGGACACAAAAGCTCGTCAGTTCGTATCCGGTGTCGCGTGCACGATCGCGGCGAGCCATCCCCTCGCCTCCTCCGGCTTCATCCATTCGAACTCAGGCAATTGATGCCGGAACCAGGTGAACTGGCGCTTGGCGTAGTGGCGGGTGTCGGCGCGGCCGATTGTGGCAGCTTCTTCCAGGCTGAGTTCACCGCGCAGATGCCGGATCAGCGCCGGCACGCCGTGGGCCTTCATGGCCGGCAACAGCGGATCGAGCTGTCTGGCGGCAAGCCGCTCGACCTCCCTGAGCGCGCCGGCGCTCAACATGGCATCGAAGCGCGCATCGATGCGGGCATAGAGTTCGTCGCGCGCGGGGGCGAGAAACACCGCGCGAAAATTGTCCTTCGGCAGCAACGGCGGCTGGCCCTCGCCGTGCCAGTCGAGCAGCGAACGGCCGGTCGCTTCGACCACTTCCAGCGCGCGCGCGATCCGGGTGCGGTCGCGCAGATTCAATCGTTCGGCCGCACGCGGATCGCGGTGCGCGAGTTCCGCGTGTAGCGCTTCGACGCCGTTCTGCTGCAGCCGCGCGCGCACGTCCTCGCGCACCTCGGCAGGAATTGGCGGCACTACGGAGAGGCCCGCCGTCAGTGCCTTGAAATAGAGCCCGGTGCCGCCGACGAAGATCGGCAGGCGGCGTTCGGCCGTCGCCGCTTCGAGCGCCTTCGCCGCGTCGCCCACCCAGGCACCGGCCGAGAAATTCACGGCCGCATCGACATGGCCATAGAGACGATGCGGCACGAGCGCCTCATCAGCCGCTGTCGGCCGTGCCGTGATGATGCGCAGATCGCGGTAAACCTGCATGGAATCGGCGTTGATGATGATGCCGCCGGTGGCGAGCGCAAGCTCGAGCGCCAGCGCCGACTTGCCGCTGGCGGTCGGGCCTGCGATAAGCACGGCCTTGCCAACATGCCTTCCGCTGACTTGCCCCTCGCTCACGAAAACCTCAAATGTCCCTCGTCGCCACGCTGATCTGCAATCCCGACAATCCTGCGCTCGACTCTACCATCGTCGACGGCGCCCGCGCGGTGCTGCCACATGCAGCTCCCGCGCACTGGCTGTTCGAAGGGGTTGCGGTCGACATTCCCTTCGGCGCCGAAAGTAACCTCGAAGGCGACCGCCACGCCATAGAACAGCGGCTCCGCGAGCTTCGCGGCGACCTGCCCATCGACATCGTCGTGCAGCCAGTCGGCTTCCGGCGCAAGAAGCTTTTTCTCGCCGACATGGATTCCACCATGATCGGCCAAGAATGCATCGACGAGCTCGCCGACTTGGTCGGGGTGAAGGCGCATGTGGCCGCCATCACCGAACGCGCGATGCGCGGCGAGATCGAGTTCGAGCCGGCGCTGCGCGAGCGCGTTGCGCTGCTCAAGGATCTACCCGCCCGCGCGGTCGATGAGGTACTGGCCAAGCGCATCACGCTGACCCCCGGCGGCCGTGAGCTGGTCGCGACCATGCGCGCGCACGGCGCCTACACCTGCCTCGTCTCGGGCGGCTTCACGCTGTTCACGAGCGCGGTCGCCGCCAAGATCGGCTTCCAGGAAAACCGCGCCAACGAACTCGTCGTGCGCGACGGCAAGTTCACCGGCGAGGTGAAGGAACCGATCTTGGGCCGCGCCGCGAAACTCGCGACACTGTTGGATCTGATGGAATCGTTCGATCTCGACGACCTCGAGACGATCGTAGTCGGTGACGGCGCCAATGACCTTGGGATGATCCAGGCGGCGGGGCTCGGGGTGGCGTATCACGCCAAGCCGGCGGTGGCCGCGGCCGCGGCAGCGCAGATCGATCACGGCGATCTCACCGCGCTGCTGTATGCGCAAGGGTATCGGCGCGAGGAGTTCGTGGAGGGATAACGTTGTCTCCGTCATTCCGGGTGATGCGAAGCATCCAACCCGGAATGGCAATGAATATAGGACGACCAGCCCTTCCTACTGCACGCTCAACGCCACGAAGCGCAGCTCGCCCTCAGCATTGGAGACGAGCAGCAGCACCGACTTCTTGCCGTCCTTCTTGAGCTGATCGACCCGCTTCTGGATGTCGGCGCCGCTCGACACCGCCTCCTGCGCCACCTCGACGATGACGTCACCGGCGGAGAGCCGCTTCTCGGCGGCGTCGGAATTGGCATCGACATTGGTGACGACCACGCCCTTGACGGTGTCCTTGATCTTGTAGCGCGCGCGTAGATCCTTGCTCAGCGTTGCCAGATCGAGACCGAGCGCCTTCTGCGTCACCGGCTTCTCGGGTGCGGGCTCGTCGGTTTTCACCGCGGCCTGCACCTTTTCGGGATCCTGGAGCCGGCCGAGCGTGACCTTCTTGGCCTGCTCCTGGCCTTTGCGGATAATGATCACGTCGACCTCCTTGCCGACCGCCGTGTCGGCGACGACGCGGGACAGGTCCTTCGGATCCTTGACGTCCTTGCCATCGAATTTGACGACGACATCACCAGGCTCGATGCCGGCGGGCTTCGCCGGACCCTTGTCGTCCACGCCGGCGACCAGCGCGCCGCGCGCCGGCTTGATGTTGAGGCTCTCGGCAATCTCGTCGGTGACGCTCTGGATGCGCACCCCTAACCAGCCGCGGCGCAGCTCGCCAAACTGCCGGAGCTGGTCGACGACGCCAACGACCGTCTTCGACGGCACGGCGAAGCCGATACCGATGGAGCCGCCGGAGGGCGAGATGATCAGCGTGTTGACGCCGATGACGTCGCCGTCGAGGTTGAACAGCGGGCCGCCGGAATTGCCGCGGTTGATGGAGGCGTCGGTCTGGATATAGCTGTCATATGGCCCTGAGGAGATGTCGCGGTTCTTGGCCGAAACGATACCGGCCGTGACCGTGCCACCGAGACTGAAGGGGTTGCCGATCGCAACCACCCAGTCGCCGAGCCGGAGCTTGTCGGAGTCGCCGAACTTCACCGCGACCAGCGGCTTCGGCGGCTTGATCTTGAGCACGGCGAGGTCGGTCTTCTTGTCGACGCCGACCAGCTCGGCCTTGATCTTGGTGCCGTCGTTGAGGATGACATGGATCTCGTCGGCATCGGCAATGACGTGGTTGTTGGTAACGACCACGCCTGCTGCGTCGATGATGAAGCCGGAGCCGAGCGAATTGGTCTTGCGCGGCGGGTTGTTGTCGCCGCCCTTACTGCCACCGCCGGGACCCCTGCGGTTCTTGAAGAAGTCGTCGAAGAACTCCTCGAACGGCGAACCTGGCGGCAGTTGCGGCATGGTGTTGCTGCCGCCGCCCTTGGCCTCGACGGTCTGCGACGTAGAGATGTTGACGACCGCGTCGATCACCTTCTCGGCGACGTCGGCGATGCCGTCCGGTCCACGCGCATGAGCCGGCGTGCCGAATGCGCCGAAAGCACCGATGGCGAGCGCGGCCAGCCCAGTTCGCACCCAGTGGCGCAAGCGGGACGGGGCAATGGTGGCAGCGGTCATTGTGATCTCCAGAGAATAAGGGTTCGGCGCCAGCCTGCGCTCGAACGGGGGGACGGCGCAAGCGCAGAGCTTAACGGGTCTCAACACCCCGATAATACGGCGAAAACCGGTCGATTGCCTTCACTTTGGCGTTGGCATGACGTCTAAACCGGGCGCCGCATCACCCAGATCAGGATCAGGCCGGCCACGGCCGAACCGATCCCGACAGCCCGCAGGATGTTGTCGGGCGTGGCGATAGCACTCTTCATAGCCTTGCGCATCCAGTTGGGACTGGCCGCGAACATCAAGCCTTCCAGCACGAACAGGATGCCCAGGCCGATGAGGAAGTCGGCAAACGCAATGGACCTCATCGGAATGGAACCTCCCGTTATGCTGTTCTTGTCTGGGCAGGGGCGGCCAAGCCGGCCGCCCTTGTCTAGCTTAGGGCTTCGCCGGCGTCTCGGTTGCCATCTTTCCGGACGGGTTACTGAAGTACCGGAAGAAATCCGAGTCCGGCCGCAGCAGGAAACGGGTATCGTTCGAACGTAGCCCGTTCTCATAGGCCGTCATCGACCGGTAGAAGGCGAAGAAATCGGCGTCCTTGCTGTAGGCTTCCGCAAACAGGCGGTTGCGCTCGGCATCGCCTGCACCGCGGGTCTGCTCAGCCTGCGAATTGGCCTCCGCGACGATGATGGTCGCCTCGCGATCGGCCTTGGACTTGATCTCCTGAGCCTTCTGGCCACCCTGCGCGCGGAACTCAGCGGCCTCTCGCTCACGCTCAGTCTTCATGCGCTGGTAGACCGCCTGGCTGTTCTGCTCCGGCAGGTCGGCACGGCGGATCCGGACGTCGACGACCTGAATGCCATAGCCATCGGCCTCGCGGTCGAGCTGATCGCGGATACGCTGCATCAGCTTCTCGCGATCGTCGCGAACCACGTTGATGAAGGTGACCTCGCCGAGCACGCGGCGCAGCGCCGCGTTGAGAAGCGTGGTCAGCTGAATGTTGGCGGCCTGGATCGAGCCGACGCTCTGATAGAAGCGCAACGCATCCTTGATGCGGTAACGCGCGAAGGCGTCGACCACCAGCCGCTTCTGGTCGGAGGCGATCGCTTCCTGCGACGGGTTCTCCAGGTCGAGAATCCGCTTGTCAATGTTGATCACCGAATTCCACGGCGCCTTGAAATGCAGGCCGGGTGCGGTGACGACGTCGACCGGCTTGCCGAACTGGAGCACGATGGTCTGCTCGGTCTGCTGCACCGTGAACAGCGACATGTAGCCGACGATCACGACCAGCAGGAGTCCGAGCAGCGAGACGAAACCTGTAACCGGAGACCTCATCGGTTGCCCCCGCTCGACTGCGGACCGGTCGTAGGCTGCCGCTTGGGCGTCAACTCGGGAAGCGGCAGATAGGGCACGACACCCTGACCCGCAGGGCCGCCGTCATAGACCAGCTTCTCGGCGCCGCCGAGCACGCGCTCCATCGTCTCCAGATAAATCCGCTCACGCGTCACGTCGGGCGCCTTCTTGTATTCGTCGTACACTTTCAGGAAGCGCGCGCTCTGGCCCTTGGCCTCGGCGACCGCCTGCTCCTTGTAGCCTTCGGCGGCCTGCAGGATCTGCGCTGCACGTCCGCGCGCCTGCGGCACCACCTGATTGGCGTAGGTCTGCGCTTCGTTTTGCAGTTGCTCCAGATTGGCTCGCGCCGCCTGCACGTCACGGAAGGCGTCGATCACCTGCGCTGGCGGATCGACCTTCTGCATCTGCACCTGGGTGATGAGAATGCCCGCGCCATAGCTGTCGAGGGTCTTCTGGATCAGCTCCTGCACACCCTGCTCGATCGTATTGCGGGCACCGGTCAGGATCGGCTGGATCTGCGAACGGCCAATCATCTCACGCATCGCGCTCTCGGCGACCGCTTTCACGGTGCCTTCGGGGTTCTGGATGTTGAACAGAAAATCGCCGACGCCGCCGGCGTCGGGCTTGATGCGCCAGAGCACGGTGAAGTCGACGTCGACGATGTTCTCGTCACCGGTCAGCATCAGGCTCTCTTCCGGCACGTCGCGAATGGAGCGGCCGCGCCGCGCCGGTTCCTCGATCACCGTCATGCCGATGGAGGTCGTGGAGACGCGCAGCGCCTTCGGCAGCAGCACGGTCTCGATCGGATATGGCAGGTGATAATTCAGGCCCGGATCGACGGTGCGGACATGCTTGCCGAAGCGCAGCACGACGCCGCGCTCTTCGGACTGCACGCGGAAGAAGCCCGACAGCAGCCAGAACGCGACGATGAGCAGGATGATCAGCGTGATGCCGACGCCGGAAAAATAGCCGCCCGGCATGATCTGCTGGAGGCGGTCCTGGCCGCGCCGCAGGAGGTCTTCCAGATCCGGCGGCCTCGGCCCGACCGGTTGCGGGCCTGAGCCCCACGGTCCCTTTGGACCCGAGCCCCATGGGCCACCGCCCTGATTCTTCCACGGCATTCGACGCTCTCCTCGGCAGGGTGGCATTGCCCCCCGCCCGCTTTGTCCGGTCCGGCTTTATAGGGGACAGGCAGGTCCCTTACAACGCAGCCCTGACCGTCTTCCGAGCTATGCTCGGGCACGAAAAAGTCAATGTAAACATTGGCGAATGCGGTTAATGGCGCGCCCGCCGACGATATGTCACATAGGAGAAGTCGGCGCTGTCGTCGGGGCCGGCAGGATGACGGATGCGCGCCACCTCGTCCCACTCGGCCTTGTCGATGTCGAAATACGTGTCGCCTTGGGGCCGCGCATGCACTTCGGTGATTTCGAGCCGATCGGCGCGATCGAGCCATTGCCGAAAGATCTCGGCGCCGCCGATCACCGCGATCTCAGTGACCGAACGCCGTAGGGCGTCGCCCCGCGCAATCGCGTCCGCATCCGATGCCGACGTCGTGACGATGGCGCCGTTGGCGCGATAGTCCGCATCCCGCGTGATCACGATGTTGGTGCGGTTCGGCAGCGGCCGGGGCAGGGATTCGAACGTCTTGCGGCCCATGATCACGGGCTTGCCGATCGTGAGCGCCTTGAAGCGCGCCATGTCGGATTTCATTCGCCACGGCATGGCGTTGCCGGCGCCGATGATCCCGTTCTCGGCGATCGCGACGACGAAGACGATCTCCATCAGGTCGCGCTCCCGGCAAGCCGTGTCAACGCTGGCCCGGTGACGCGACACAGCGTCCAGTCGTCCATCATGACGGCACCGAGGGATTTGTAGAACGCGATCGACGGCGCGTTCCAGTCGAGCACCGCCCATTGCAGGCGCGACCAGCCGTTGTCGACGCATTCCTTCGCGAGATAGACCAGCAGCGCCTTACCGAGGCCCCTGCCCCGATGCGACGGCCGCACATAGAGGTCTTCCAGATAAATGCCATGGCGGCCGCTGAAAGTGGAGAAATTCGCAAACCACACCGCAAAACCGACCGCCTCGTCGTTCCACTCGGCGATCGCGCAATGGAGCTGCGGCCGCTCACCGAACAGCGCGTCCGCAATCATCGCCTCTGTTGCCTCGATCTCGTGCGAGAGCTTTTCGTATTCGGCGAGCTCGCGGATGAAAGCAAGAACGAGCCCGGCTTCGCCCGGGCGCACGCGGCGGATGTTGAGCGACATAGGCGCTAAACCGCGACTTCCGCCTTGATGTGCGGATGCGGATCGTAGCCGACGAGCTCGAAATCCTCGAAGCGGAACGAGAAGATGTCTTTCACGTCGGGGTTGATCCGCATCACCGGCAGCGCGCGCGGCGCGCGGGTGAGTTGGAGCTTCGCTTGCTCCAGATGGTTGGAATAAAGGTGGGTATCACCGAATGAATGCACGAAGTCGCCGGGCTTGAGGCCGGTGACCTGCGCGACCATCATCGTCAGTAGCGAATAGGAGGCAATGTTGAAGGGCACGCCGAGGAACACGTCGGCAGAGCGCTGATAGAGCTGGCAAGACAATTTGCCGTTGGCAACGTAGAACTGGAACAGGCAGTGGCACGGCGGCAGCGCCATCTTGTCGACCTCGGCCGGATTCCAGGCCGAGACGATCAGGCGGCGCGAGTCCGGATTGCGCTTGATCATGTCGACCACATTCGCGATCTGGTCGATGCTGCGGCCATCAGGCGCGGGCCAGGAGCGCCACTGATGCCCGTAAACCGGGCCGAGATCGCCGTTGGCATCGGCCCATTCGTCCCAGATGGTGACGCCGTTGTCGCGCAAATATTTGATGTTGGTATCGCCCTTCAGGAACCAGAGCAGCTCATGCACGATCGCCTTCAGCGGCAACCGCTTGGTGGTCAGCATCGGGAAACCGGCGGACAGATTGAAGCGCATCTGGTGGCCGAACACCGACAGCGTACCGGTACCGGTCCGGTCGGTCTTCTCGGCGCCGTCTGAAAGAATCCGCTCGAGCAGGTCCTGATACTGGTGCATGTGTCGTGAGCCTTTGGGGAGGCTGGAAAACTTAGCGGCCGCCTCCGCGCTGCGACAGCGGCGATTCGCTGTTCGCGCCGATTATACCCGAAAAAGTGAGCGTTCCCGGCGCAAACGACAAGGGGCGGAACCCAGCGTCCCACCCCTCGCCTATTAGCTTGATCCTGCTGGCTAAGTTGCCGGCTTCAGCACCGGGCTCCATTTCGCGATCTCGTTCTTGACGAGGCTCGCCAGCGCCTCTGGTGTACGGTCCTTGGGGCCGGGAATGACGCTGCCGAGCTCGAGCAGGCGCTTCCGCACGGTCTCGTCGTCGAGCGCCTTGATGGCCGCGGCGTTCAGGCTCGCAACGATTGCCGGTGAGGTTCCCTTCGGTGCGAACATCGCATTCCAGGCCTGGGCCTGGAATGCCGGCAGGCCGGCTTCCGCCGTGGTCGGCACGTTCGGCAGCGACGGATTGCGCTCCGCCGTCGCGATCGCATAGGCCTTGATGGTGCCGGCATTGATTTGCGGCACGGCGTTGACGATCTGGTCACACATGTAGTCGACCTGGCCGGCTACCAGCGCGTTCATCGCAGGGCCCGTGCCATTGAAGGGCACACCGACCGGCTTGATGTCGAGGATGGAGTGCAGAAGCTCGCACGAGACGTGCGAGACCGAGCCGACGCCGGCATGCGCGGCATTCACTTTCTCGGCGTTGGCCTTCACGTAGGCGACGAACTCCTTGAGGTCCTTCGGCGGAAAATCCTTGCGCGCCAGGATCAGGATCGGCGTGCCCGCGAGCAGCGCGACCGGCTCGAAGTCCTTTTCGGGATGATAGGCGAGTTTCGGATAGAGCGGCACGGAGGCGGCATGCGTGCCCATATGCCCGGTGATGAGCGTATAACCGTCGTTGGCCGCACGCGCCGCGCGCGTTGTGGCGGTGGTGCCGCCGGCGCCAACCACGTTTTCGATGATGATGCTCTGCCCCAGCGTCTGCGCCATGTGCGCGGTGACGATGCGCGCGACGACGTCGGTCGGTCCGCCGGCCGCGAACGGCACGATCATGGTGATGCTGCGCGTCGGATAGGTCTGTGCCTCAGCCGGTGCGGCAAGGACGCACAATGATGCGAACGCCGCGGCACATGCGCCCGCAAGCGCGCGAATGACAGTCATCTCGATCTCCCGGGAGACAAACAAAAATGCCGGCCACGAAGGCCGGCATTTTCATTCCACGAAGCCGTCATACAAGTCGATTCGACTTCCGAATGCGGCGCGCGGACGCAGGGCGCGGCGCCGACGCAGGGCGCACCCCCTCAGTTCTCAGACTCGGTGAACACCTCGTCGCGCTTGGCGCGCAACACCGGCAGCACCGTAAGAACCAGGAGGCCCGCCGCGACGGCCAGCAGCACCGCCGATAATGGACGCGTCAGGAACACGCTCCAGTCGCCGCGCGAGATCAGCAGCGCACGGCGCAGGTTCTCCTCCATCAGCGGCCCCAGCACCATGCCGAGCAGCAACGGCGCGGGCTCGAAATCGTGCTTGATTAGCCAGTAACCGACGAGGCCGAACACGCCTGCGAGGATGACGTCGACCGGTGCGTTGTTCACCGAATAGATGCCGATCGCACAGAAGATCACGATCGAGGGGAACATCAGCCGGTACGGCACGCGCAGCAGCCGCACCCAGATTCCGACCAGCGGGAGGTTGATGATGATCAGCATCAGATTGCCGATCCACATCGAGGCGATCATGCCCCAGACGAGATCCGGCTGCTTCTGCATCACCTGCGGGCCCGGCACGATGCCGTGGATGGTCATCGCGCCCACCATCAGCGCCATCACCGCGTTGGGCGGGATGCCGAGCGTCAGCAGCGGGATGAACGAGGTCTGCGCGGCGGCATTGTTGGCGCTCTCCGGCCCCGCCACGCCCTCGATCGCACCGCGGCCAAACCGCGACGGATTCTTCGCAAGCTTCTTCTCGAGCGTATAGGCGCCAAACGATGCGATCGTCGCACCACCGCCGGGCAGGATACCGAGGATCGAGCCGAGCACGGTGCCGCGCAGGATGGCAGGCGTCGAGTCGATCAGATCCTTTCTGGTCGGCATCAGGCCGGTGATCTTCTGCTGCACGAGATCGCGGCTCATCTCGGCGCCGGCGTCGAGATTGCGGATGATCTCGGCAAAGCCGAATACGCCCATCGCCACCGTCGCAAAGCCGAGGCCGTCGGCGAGTTCCGGAATGTTGAAGGCCATGCGCGAGGCGCCGGTCTCGATGTCCGAGCCGACCATCGAGAGCAACAGGCCGAACACGATCATTGCGATCGCCTTCAGCACCGAGCCCTTGGCCAGGACCACCGCGAAGATCAGGCCGAGCACCATCAGCGAGAAATATTCGGCCGGGCCGAACGCCAGCGCGAGCTTCGTAAGCGGCGCGCCGAGGACGGCAATCAAGACCGTCGCGACGCAGCCGGCGAAGAACGAGCCGATCGCGGCGATCGCCAGCGCGGGACCAGCGCGGCCCTGCTTCGCCATCTGATGGCCATCGATGGCGGTAACGACCGATGTCGCCTCACCGGGTATGTTGACCAGGATCGACGTGGTCGAGCCGCCGTACTGGGCGCCGTAATAGATGCCGGCGAGCATGATCAGCGCGCCGACCGGCGGCAGTCCGAAGGTGATCGGCAGCAGCATCGCGACGGTCGCGATGGTGCCGATGCCCGGGAGCACGCCCACCAGCGTCCCGACCAGAGCGCCGATCAGGCACATCAGAAGGTTGATCGGAGAGAGCGCGACGGCGAAGCCGTGAGCGAGGTTGGCAAAGATATCCATCACGCCCTCACTGGATCAGGAAACGCGGAAACATCGGCATCGGCAGCCCGAGCACGTACGGAAACAGGATTGCGCAACCGAACGTCAGGCAGGCGCCGACGATCGCAGCTTCCAGCCAGCGCGTCTCGTGCGAGCCCGTCGCCGCAATCATGAAGCTGACGAAGGCTGTGACCACGAGGCCAAGAGGCCGGATCGCCAGTGCGAAAAAGACGATCGCCGCCACCACGAACAGCGGCCCGCGCCAGGCGTAATGGGCGAGCGGGGCTCCCTCCGTCAGGAGCCCCGTCAGGGCGATACCGGCGGACAAGGCGACCAGCAGGCCCCCGAACATGCGCGGCGCGGTGCCTGCGCCGAAGGAGAAGCCCCGCATGCCCTGCAAATCACTCGATGCCCACAACGCGAACAGCGCCAGCGCCATCAGGACGACGCCGCCGACATAGTCCTGCGCCGATCGGATCGTCATGAACAGCGTGAGAATCGCCACCACGAACAGCGGATAGGAATAGATGAGCGCCAGCAGTACCTCGGACGATGCCTTCTTGGCACCGCCACCGAACGATCCGAGAATGGCGCTGGGCGCGCCGGCGAGCAGCGCCGTCGCGTGGTTAGTGATCACCGTCGCCGGGCCGCGCCCGGCGCCCCAGCCGAAGATCGTCCCGATCGACCAGATCAATTCGAAAATCTGCGGCGCAAGCGCCAGCAGACAAAAACCGAGCGCCACCTTTGTGTTTCGGGTGGCGGTCGCTGAGTGGCCCATCGTGTCGGCCATGCCTGTCTCCTCCGCGACCCGTAAGTCACGAGCACTGTTGTTCTAAATCGGCTGGAACTGGATTCCCCCGCCCGGATCACTGCCTAGCGATTTTCATCACACAATGCCAGCAAAACCCAACAGGCTCCGGCGAGCACGAGCCAGAGTGGATTGATGCGCGAACGAAGGTGATCATCGCAACCGTCGCGCTCTTGGTGCGGCAGCGGGATCCATCAATGGCGATGAAACGTGCCAGATTCCAACCGGCGACTGTCCGGAACCTGCGCATGGAAACCGCTGGATCGCCGCTTGAAACCCCTGTTTTTCGAAACGTTTGCCGCCTATATTGGGGATGCCGGTTCGCCGGCTATGGAAATAAACGGTCGTCGCAATAAACCATTCGGACCCGGGGGCGGTACCCGGCGCCTCCACCAAAGCCCACCGATGGGCTGGCCCAAGAAGCGGGCTTTGGCGGGGGCGAAATAGGATCGACGAGGGCGTAAAGGGCGTACTTTTTCCCGGTATTGTTCCGCCGTTATCGGGCTACTGCAATAGTTGCCAACGACAACTTTGCTCCGGTTGCTCAGGCTGCGTAACGCAGTTTGAAAGACCACTCTAAAGTCCTAGCGGGTTAAGCTCCGCTAGGCGGGGTTCGGAGGCACCTGGCAACAGAAGCCTCCACTTTACTCTTTGATTTCTTCCCCGGCGGGGACTCCTGCTGGCCCGTCAGGCGCGGTACTATTGCGGCCTGGCGAGTCGGGCCGGCAGGGCCCGGCTTCGGGGACGCAACAGGACCACCATGGCGACCGATCATATCCGATACGATGTGCTGGCCCGCGACGCGCTGCGCGGCGTGCTGCGCAAGGTGCTGACCGATGCGGCGACCCATGGATTGCCGGGCGAGCACCATTTCTTCATCACCTTCGTGTCGAAGGCCGAGGGCGTGAAGCTGTCGCCGCGGTTGCTCGCGCAATATCCGGAAGAGATGACGATCATCCTCCAGCACCAGTTCTGGGACCTGACCGTGCTTGAGGACCGTTTCGAGGTTGGCCTCTCCTTCGGCGGCATTCCGGAGCGACTGGTGGTGCCGTTCAGCGCCATCAAGAGCTTCCTCGATCCGTCCGTGAAATTCGGCCTCCAGTTCGACACCTCCGACATCGCCGAGGTGGTGCCCGAGAGTTTGCCGGCAGCACCCGCACCGTCGGCCGTCGCGGTACCCGCGCCCGCCGCTGAGCCGGGGGAAAGCACGGAAGCGCCGGCGGCCCCGAACCAGGGCGGCGCCGAAGTCGTACGGCTCGATCGTTTCCGCAAGAAATGATCTAGGCTGGGCCGCCCCCGTCGCGCGCGGCCGGACTTCCTATATATCCGACGCCCTATATAGAAGAGCATATCAAGGGGCCGCGCGGCATTCCGCACGGCGAAATGGATGTGCTCATGGACAAGACTGCCCGCTCAGAGACTGCCCGCTCAGAGACTGCTCGCTCGAAGACCGACCGCCCCGCCACCCGCACCGAGACCGATAGTTTTGGCCCCATCGAGGTCGCCGCCGACCGCTATTGGGGGGCGCAGACCGAACGCTCGCGCCAGAATTTTCGCATCGGCACGGATCGCATGCCGATCTCGCTGGTGCATGCGCTCGGCATCGTCAAGCTCGCCGCGGCACAGTCCAACCGCGAACTCGGTCTGCTCGACCAGCGCCGCGCCAACGCCATCATCCGCGCTGCGCGCGAGGTGATCGAGGGCAAGCTGGACGATCATTTCCCGCTGGTGGTGTGGCAGACCGGCTCGGGCACGCAGACCAATATGAACCTCAACGAGGTCATCGCCAACCGTGCCAACGAGCTGCTCGGCGGCGAGCTCGGTGCCAAGAAGCCGGTGCATCCCAACGACCACGTCAACATGAGCCAGTCGTCGAACGATTCTTTTCCCACGGCGATGCACATTGCCGCCGCAAGCCGCATCAATGCCGATCTCGTCCCTGCGCTCAATGAGTTGCTCCGCGCGCTGCGCAAGAAGGAGAAGGAGTTTTCCAAGATCGTGAAGATCGGCCGAACCCACACCCAGGATGCGACGCCGCTGACGCTCGGCCAGGAGTTTTCGGGCTATGCCGCGCAGGTCGAGAGCGGCATCGCCCGGCTCAAGGCCGCGGTGAAGGAGCTCTATCCGCTGGCGCAGGGCGGCACCGCCGTCGGCACCGGCCTCAACTCCAAGCCGCGCTTTGCAAAGCTGTTCGCAAAGCACGTTGCCGGGATCACGAAGCTGCCCTTCACCAGCGCCGCCAACAAATTCGAGGCGCTGGCCTCGAACGATGCCTATGTGCTGGCGCACGGCGCCATCAATTCGGTGGCGACGGGCCTGTTCAAGATCGCCAACGACATCCGCCTGCTCGGATCCGGCCCGCGCTCGGGCCTCGGTGAGCTGATCCTGCCGGAGAACGAGCCGGGCTCCTCGATCATGCCGGGCAAGGTCAATCCGACGCAGTGCGAGGCGATGACCATGGTGTGCTGCCAGGTGTTCGGCAATCACACCGCGATCACGATCGCCGGCAGCCAGGGCCATTTCGAGCTCAACGTCTACAAGCCCGTGTTGGCCTACAACATGCTGCACTCGATCCGCTTGCTGGCGGACGCCGCGCGCTCCTTTACCGAACATTGCGTCAGCGGCATCCGCGCCGACGAGACGCGCATCAGGGAGCTGATGCAGCGCTCGCTGATGCTGGTGACGGCGCTCGCGCCGAAAATCGGCTACGACAATGCGGCCAAGGTGGCCAAGACCGCGCATGCCAACGGCACCACGCTGAAGGAAGAGGCGCTGCGGCTCGGCTTCGTTTCGGCCGATGAATTCGACCGCCTGGTCCGCCCCGAGAAGATGACCAGCCCGGGATAATTCCGAATTCCGATAGCCATCCGTAGTGATACGGACGCCAGACCCGCAGAAATATGCGGCTTTGGGGACGGGATTTGATTACCGTCAATGGCGCTGCTTGGCGGCGTGCTGCGCAGCCCTTCTGCCCTCGACAGGGCGAAATTCATCGTTTGATGGCCGAGTGGCCGATTGACGAGGACGAGCGAATGGCAATCAAGTCTTTTGGGGCGCAATGCAGCGCCCGGTTTCTGAACGTTTCAACCTGCCTGAAGAGGATCGGGTGATGGAGACGCGGCATGGGGAACGTCATCAACCTGAATCGTTTCAGGAAGCGCGCCGAGCGGGAAGCCTCGGCGAAGCAGGCGGACGTCAACCGGGCGAAGTTCGGTCGCACGAAAGCGGAGCGGTCGGCGGAGGAGAAGCGGGCGGACCGGGCGAAGGAGCATCTGGATCAGCACCAGATCGATCGCGAGGAGCAGCCATGAAGTCGCCCGTCGTGAAACGGTCGATCGTCGTCGCCGGCCACAAGACCAGCGTCAGCCTGGAAGAGGCGTTCTGGAACGGCATGAAGGAGATCTCGGGTCTGCGCAACATGACGCTGTCCGAGTTGGTCGGCGAGATCGACAGTAACCGCCAGCAGGGTAATCTGTCGTCGGCGATCCGGCTGTTCGTCCTGGACTACTTCAAGAGCCGCGCCATGGCCGTCCAGCCGGAAAAGGTCTCCGCCCAGTAGCCGCCGGGACTTTCCCCTGAGGCGACCTGCTCTGCACTTTAAAATCACTCTAAGGTGCAGCTTCGGCGAGCAAGCGCGCTTGACCTCAATGCCCTGGGTTGAAAATACAGGGCATGACCGACACCAACGATACGCGTTCGCAGATGCCGCTGGGCCTGGCGCAGCGCGGCTATACCGGCGTCATCCAGCATCTGTCTGCCCGCGAGGCGGGCTCGGCGCTGTCGGACATCGAGCTCGAGAGCCGGCTGATCGAACTCGGCTTCGTCGAGGGCGCCCGGGTCGAGGTCCTGCATGAGGGGCTGGTCGGACGCGACCCGATCGCCGTGCGGGTCGACAACATCACCATCGCGGTCCGTCGTCGCGAGGCCATGGCCATCATCGTCGCTTAGATAGCGGCCGGATATTTGCTCCCATGGAATTACCCCTGCTGCATCTCGCCCTGGTCGGCACACCAAACAGCGGCAAGACCTCGCTGTTCAATGCCCTGACCGGCAGCCGGCAGAAGGTGGCGAACTACCCGGGCGTCACGGTCGAGCGCAAGGAAGGCTTTTTCGTCACGCCGCTGGGCCGCCAGGTCTCCGTGGTCGACCTGCCCGGCACCTATTCGCTGCGCGGCCGCAGCCCGGACGAGGAGATCACCCGCGACTTCGTGCTCGGCAAGGCCTCCGGCGAGACGATGCCCGATCTCGTGCTGTGCGTGGCCGACGCGACCAATCTGCGCCTGACCATCCGCCTGCTGCTCGAGCTCAAGCGCACGGGACGGCCGATGATCCTCGTGCTCAACATGTTCGACATCGCCACGCGCCGCGGCATCAATGTCGACGTGGAACGGCTCGCCAAGGAGCTCGACGTGCCCGTGGTCACCTCGATCGCGGTGCGCAAGGGCGGCACGGCCGATCTGTTGCAGCTGACCGACGAGATCTCGGCCAAGCTCGCTGCCGAGCTGCGCGAGAACAACTGGCGCGCGCTCAGCGTCTCCGAGCTGCGCGCCACCCAGCGCGAGGCCGACCGCATAATCGCCGATTGCGTCAGCCTGCCTGCTCGACCCGACACCTGGACCGCCCGGATCGACGCGATCGTGCTGCATCCCGTCGGCGGCCTGATCGTGCTGACGCTGATCCTGTTTATCATGTTCCAGGCGGTGTTCGCCTGGGCACAACCGGCAATGGAGCTGCTCAAGTCCGGCTTCGATGCGCTCGGCGAGGTCGTTCAGGCCACCCTGCCCGCCGGCCTGCTGCAGAGCTTCCTGCAGAACGGCGTGATCTCCGGCGTCGGCAGCGGCATCGTGTTCCTGCCGCAGATCATCCTCATCTTCCTGTTCATCCTGCTCCTGGAAGATTTCGGCTACATGGCGCGCGCCGCGTTCCTGATGGACCGCATCATGGGCGGCGCCGGCCTGCACGGCCGCGCCTTCATTCCGCTGTTGTCGAGCTTTGCCTGCGCCATTCCCGGCATCATGGCAACGCGCGTCATCGACAACAAGCGCGACCGGCTGACCACGATCCTGATCGCGCCGCTGATGACCTGCTCGGCGCGCATTCCGGTCTACACGCTGATCATCTCCGCCTTCATTCCGGCCAGGGACCTCTGGGGCTTCATCAACTTGCAAGGCCTCGTGATGTTCGGCCTCTATGCCACCGGCATCGCCAGCGCGCTGCTGGTCTCGTTCGTGATCAAGTTCTTCATGCTGCGCGACTATGCCCCGGCGCCGTTCATGCTGGAGCTGCCGGACTACAAAGCGCCGCGGCTGAAATCGATCGCAATCGGCATCTACACCCGCGCGAAGATGTTCTTGCAGCGCGCCGGCACCACGATCTTCTCGATGATGGTGCTGATCTGGTTCCTGGCTTCGTTCCCGCAGCCGCCTGCGGGCGCCACGGAGCCGGCGATCGATTTCAGCCTGGCTGCGATGATCGGCAGGGCGCTCGAGCCGCTGCTCGCGCCGGTCGGCTTCAACTGGCAGATCGCCGTCGCCCTGATCCCCGGCATGGCGGCGCGCGAGGTCGCGGTCGCAGCCCTCGGCACCGTCTATGCGATCGAGGGCGGCAAGGAGGCGGCCGAGCAGATCGGTCAGGTGCTGGCGACGAAATGGTCGCTCGCGACCGCGCTGTCGATGCTGGCCTGGTACATCTTCGCCCCGCAATGCGCCTCCACGCTGGCGGTGATCCGGCGCGAGACCGGAAGCTGGGCCTGGATGGCCGTGACCTTCACCTACATGCTGCTGCTGGCCTATGCGGCGAGCCTCGTCACCTACAATGTCGCGGTCGCGCTAGGGGCGGGCTAAAGCCCCTCCCAACAAAAGCTGCGAAAACAACCCCATGCACAGTAGACGGGGGTCATGAAATCAATGGCTTACGCGTGTGCGAAAGTCATCCGACCATAGCTGGGGTAACCGGGCGAAATTCGGAAAATCAGTTGACCCGTCGGGCAAAACACCGGCATGATGGCATCGTCGACCTTCAACGCCATCAAGATCGCGGCCAGTCCGAAAATCGCCATCGGCTTCATGGATCACTTCAGCACCGACAGACTGACCGCCGAGAGGTTGCACGAAGACCATCTCGCCGACCTCGTCGCACTCCATCTCGATCCCGATGTCTCGCGCTATATCGGCGGCGTACGCTCGGCCGAAACGACGACGAAATATCTCGCCACCAACATGGCGCATTGGGACGAGCATGGCTTCGGGCTGTGGACGCTGCGATCGAAAGACGGCGCATTCGCCGGGCGGGCGGGAATCCGGCACATCCTCGTCGACGACGTCACGGAGATCGAGATTGCCTACGCGTTCAAGCGCGATCTCTGGGGCCAGGGACTTGCGAGCGAGATCGCGAGCGCGCTCACGGACATTGGGCTGTCGCAGCTCGCGCTGCCATCCCTCATCGGCATCGTCTATGTCGCGAATGGCGCATCGCGCCGCGTGCTGGAGAAGTCGCACTATCTGCTTGAGCGGCGCACGAACCGTCACGGCGAGGACGTCGCGATCTACCGCAAACGGCGGTGAGAGACTGATCCGGGCCTGGCCGGTGGAACCCGGCGGCGGCCCGAGAGTTCCTTACCGACCTTACAGTGCAATGCGGCTGCTCGCCTCGGGGCGGGGCAAGCAGCGGCCGTCCGGTAAACAAGTGCAACGGGGGTTCAATGACCGGTACGTCCAGGTCTGTGTCCGACAGTCATCTTAAGGATTTGCCGAGAGTTTCGACGGGCAGCGACGGCCTGGATGACATTCTGGGCGGCGGCTTGGACGCCAATCGGATGTATCTTTATGAGGGACGGCCCGGCACCGGCAAAACCACCATCGCGCTCCAATTCCTTCTCAGGGGCGTGCGCGATGGCGAACGCGTGCTCTATATCTCGCTATCTGAAACGAGACGGGAGCTGGAGCTTGTCGCGCATCGGCACGGCTGGTCTTTGCAAGGCGTGGATATCTTTGAACTAGTCCCGCCGGAGACAACGCTCGATCCCGAACGCGAGCTCACGGTGTTCCATCCCGCAGAGATGGAGCTGAGCGAAACCACCAATTTGATTTTCAAGGAGGTCGAACGCGTTGACCCCACGCGCGTGGTGCTCGACAGCCTGTCCGAACTGCGCCTGCTGGCTCAAAACCCGCTGCGATACAGACGCCAGGTTCTGGCTCTGAAGCATTATTTCACCAATCGCAATTGCACGGTGGTCCTGCTCGACGATCTCTCATCGTCCCAAGACGACCTGCAGCTTCATTCCATCGCACACGGCGTCGTCATGCTCGAACAGCTGGCAATCGAGTACGGGGCTGAGCGGCGACGGCTTCGCGTGATCAAGATGCGCGGCATAAGGTTTCGCGGCGGCTACCACGATTTCACGATCTCGGAAGGCGGCTTGCGGATATTCCCCAGGCTGGTCGCGGCCGAACATCACAAGCCCTTTTCCGGCGATTTCACGCCCAGCGGCAGCGCCGAGCTCGACCAATTGCTGGGAGGCGGCCTCGAGCGCGGCACCAACGCACTTCTCATTGGCGCTGCCGGCGTCGGCAAATCATCGCTAGCGCTGACCTATGCGATAGCGGCGGCGGAACGTGGCGAGCACGCCGTGTTCTTCGCCTTCGATGAAGGCCGCGGTACCGTGGAGGCGCGAGCCCGCACGCTCGGCTTGCCTCTCCAGGCTCACATTGACTCGGGGCGAATTCGGTTTCAGCAGATCGATCCCGCCGAATTGTCTCCCGGCGAGTTCACGGCGAACCTGCGCCGGAGCGTCGAGGTCGACAACGCGCGCGTGGTGATCATCGACAGTCTGAACGGTTACTTGAATGCGATGCCGGATGAGCGGTTTCTCATCCTGCAGATGCATGAACTCGTGAGCTACCTGGCACAGCAGGGCGTGCTGACCATCCTTATCCTCGCTCAGCATGGACTGGTCGGCCCGATGGATACGCCGCTCGACATCAGCTATCTGAGCGATTCGGTCTTGATGCTGCGCTATTTCGAGTTCGGCGGACGAGTGCGGCGCGCCTTGTCTGTCGTCAAGAAGCGCAGCGGCAATCACGAGCACAGTATCCGCGAGTTTCGGCTCGGCAGCACCGGGATCAAACTGGGCCCACCTCTCAACGAATTCAGCGGCATCTTTTCCGGCAATCCGCATTATACCGGCTCGGAACTCCCGGAAGGGCTGGCCGAATGAGCGCCCGCCGGGACAACCGTGTTCTCGTATACGCGCCGATCGGCCGGGACGGACCGGCATCGGCCGAGCTTTTCCGCGGCGGGAATCTGGACGCGGTCAACTGCCGAAGCCTGCTCGAACTCGTCAACGAGATGACCGCTGGCGTGGGCACCGTGTTTCTGGCCGAGGAGGGATTGTTCGGGAAAGATACGGCGCCGCTGGCACAATGGATCGCGAACCAACCGCCATGGTCCGACCTCCCATTTGTCGTTCTCACCAGCCATCGAGAGCAGCCGGCAGTCGTCGCCTGGCGCCGCAGCATCGTCGAGCTTCTGCGTAACGTTTCGCTGCTCGAGCGGCCGGTGCAGCCGATTACGCTGACCAGCGCGGTGCAATCCGCGATGCGGGCACGGCGGCGTCAATATGAGATCCGGGCTCTGCTTGAGGCCCGCGAGCAGACGGCGCAGGAGCTCGAGAAGCTGGTGATCGAGCGGACGCGAGAGCTGAAGGAGGCCAACGAGCAGCTTCGCCTCGAAATGAACGAGCGCGCTCGCGTGGAGGAAACGTTACGCCAGGCTCAGAAAATCGAAGCCATCGGCCAGCTCACCGGCGGCGTGGCTCACGATTTCAACAATCTGCTGATGGTGATTTCCGGCGGGCTCGACATGCTCGACCGCCAGACAGATCCAAACCGGCGCCGGCGTCTGATGGACGGGATGATCCAGGCGGCGCAGCGCGGCGCCAGCCTGACCAAGCAGCTTCTGGCGTTTTCCCGCCGGCAGAAGCTTCGGCCGGAGCCCGTCGACGTCGCTGCGCAGATCGGCGGCATGCGCGAACTGCTCGATCGCAGCCTGAGGGGCGATGTTCATGTCGAGTTCGATTTTCCGGAGCAGCTGTGGCCGGTAGAGGTCGATCCCGGTGAGCTCGAGCTGGTCATTCTCAATCTGGCCGTCAACGCACGCGACGCCATGCCCAATGGCGGCACGATCGTCGTGCGCGGGGAGAATCTACCCGACCTGAAGGACCAAGAGATCTCCGGCGATTATGTGCGTCTCTCCGTTATCGACACCGGTGTTGGGATGGCTCCGGGCGTCTTGTCCCGCGTCTTCGAGCCGTTCTTCACGACCAAGGACGTCGGAAAAGGCTCCGGCCTTGGGCTGGCGCAGGTCCATGGATTTGCGACGCAGTCGCGCGGCACGGTGCGCATCCAATCGGAGGTCGGCCGCGGCACCAGCATCGAGCTGTACCTGCCGCGGTCGTTCGACGTTCCTTCCAGAGAGCGACACCTCATCGACCTCACCAGGGTGCGGCCGAAGAAGAAGAACCACGGTCGAATCCTGCTGGTCGAAGACGATGACGAGGTGGCTGCCTTGGTCAGCGAGATGCTCGGCCAACTCGGCTATGAGGTCACGCACGCCTCCAGCGCCGCGGCGGCGCTTGGTGCCCTGGCCGACGGGCGCTCCATCGATCTGATCTTTTCCGACATCATGATGCCGGGCGGTATGAACGGGGTCGAGCTCGCGCGAGAGATCAAGAAAAGACGCAGTGACGTACCCGTCTTGCTGACCAGTGGATACGCCGAAGCGGCCGTCCATGAAGCGGAGGCCGAGGACGTTCAGATCCTGGCAAAGCCCTATCATATCGACGAACTGGCCGCCGCCCTTCACGCGGTCAAGTCAAAGCTTCGGCTCGACACGGACTCAAGGCGCTCGAATTGCCGCTGAGCTGGGCGGACGCACGAGAAAGCGAAATCAGACCGATGGCCGCTGATGCAGGTAGATCTTTTCGAACTGCCCGACCTCCTCCACCTTGGCCTTGTCGAGCAAGTGGAAGGTTCTGCGCTCGGTTGCGACGAGACCATCGTGACGAAGCTGCTGCAGGATCCGGTTGACGTGGACGACCGATAATCCAAGGCAGTCCGCCAGTTCGATTTGCGTAATCGGGAGCTCGAAGGACCCCTTTGTCGTGCGCCCGATCAGTTCAAGCCGCTCGTAAAGCTCAGCCAACAGGTGCGCCATTCGAACACGCGCCGGCCTGCGTCCGACATTGACGATCCATTCCCTGAAGATTGCGGAATCGATCAACGTTTCGCGCCAGAGCGCAGCCGCTACGTTCGGTCGCCTTTGATTTAGCTCACGCAAGGCGTCGTGCTTGATGAAACCGAGGGTACATTCCGTGAGCGTCGTCAGGTCATGATCCATGACGTGCAAGTGCAGGCTCTGGAGGTCCGGGATCTCTCCTGGCATATGGAGCGAGAGAATTTGCCTCTGTCCGTCCGGCGTAAGCTTGGAGCGGAATGCAAAACCATCAACGATCAGGCAGGATTCCGAGGGGCGGTCACCGTCACGCACGAAGCGCTGCTGGGCCGGGACGCGCTTGCTATGGATAGAAAGTTCTTGAAGTGCCAGGACATCGTCCTGGTCGAGCCGATTGACTTTACTGAGTTTTTGAACGAGTGCAGCCGTTAACGTTGCGGGCATCGCACACCTCTCCGCGCTTGAGGAAGTTTGAGCCGGAAAGGAACTCGCCGCTCCGGCCGATAGGCGGGAGCACAAAACTCTCAGCCACCAGCGCCCAAGAGTCGCGGCCGGTGATCAGGGACAATCATAGGTTAAGGGGAAGGTTCCGCTCAGCGCCTAAGTTAATTTCTGGTCTGATACCCGCTCGATCTCGAAGCGCAACGAAACCAGCAAAACCGGGCCGAAATCATCGCGAACTTCGATTGCCAGCGTCCGGAACGCCGAACCGGGCAGCACGTCCCTGGCGAACTCGGCCATCGCCGTGGAGACCATAGTCCTCACCTCCTCCAAGGAGGCGATATCGACGCCGATCTCGTCGGCGATGAAGGTCTCATTGTCCCGCGTGTCGAAGTAATAGCGTGGCATGCACGCAAACTGACGGCCAACGCGTCCGTTCCTCGCTCCCAAGCCGTTTGTGCGCTTACCGGAAATACCCCAGCACCAGATCGATGTCCGAGCTGCCGGCCAGCGTGCCGTTCAGCTCGGCGTCGATGACGCGGCGGCAGGCTTCGATCGCGGCGTGGTCGCCGAGGTCGTTGGCGGCTTCCAGCACGAGCCAGGCGGCGTCGACCGACGCCTTGTCCGGCGCACCGCCGCCGAGATCGGCGGCCGGTGCCTTGTTGATCTTCTTGCGAACGGCGGTGCCGAATTGAGGCAACATTGCAGATACTCCCCTGTCCTCAATGTACTTCTCAGTGTACCTGGAGCTCGGGCTGGCGGCCCGCATCGGCACCCGCGCTGTTCTTGCGCGACTGGTAGAACTTCAAGATGCTGCGCGAGGTCTCGATCTTGAGCCGGCCGTACTCGCGCTCATTGTCCTGCAGCTCGCGGGCCGTGATCAGATGATCCTTGGCGCCGAGGAACAGCAGCGACATGGTCGTGTCCCAGGAGAAGTCGAGTGCCTTGCACAGCACCAGGATCATCTCGCGATTACGGTCCATCAGCGCACGCTCGATCACGTCGACCGGCAGCGCCGACAGCAGCGACAAGCCGATCTGCACTTCGTCGAAGCGGTGCTGGCGCGCATAGTTCGAGATCGAGTCCTGGTTGAGATTGCCCTGGCGGTACTGCGTCGTTACCACGCGCTTGGCGACGAAATAGCTGCGCGAGGACGGGCCGAACTTGGACTGAAGATCGCCGGTGACCTCGGTCACCGAGCTCTGGATCTGCGTCATCATTTCGGGTCGTTCAGTCTCGAGCCGGCGGCGGACGTCTTCCGAGGCCTTGGAGATCAGCTGCTGGAAGATGTGACGCGGCACGTCCTTGCGCAGGCCAAGCTGTTCGGCAAGGATCGAATCTCCCTCGGCGCGGCGCACCATGTGCAGCAGGCCTGAGCCGGAGAAGCGTGCGCCCTCGTTCTTCGCAACGGACGTCACCACCTCCTGGTTGCCGCGCTTGACCAGCACGTCGGTCACAGCCTCGCCGATCGACTTGCGCTGGGCGATCGCCAGCAGATGCGACTGGCTCTTGGTCATGGCGCTCTCGACCAGCATCTTCTCGTCGATACGATTGGACTCGCGCAGCACGGGACCTGCGACCTCGATCTCGTCGTCGAGCGCGAGCTTTTCGATGACATTGAAGGGGGCATGGTCGCACGCCGACATCACCTCCGAGAGCTGCACCCGCGCCGCGACCTCGATCTCGTCGGCAAGCCGCCCGATGACCTCGCCGAACATGCTGATCTCGTCGTCGCTGTAGCGGCCGGTGATTAGGATGTCGGTCGCATGCCACAACGCCTTCACACGGCTTTCGTCGGTGCCGCGTGCGATCGCGTCGTCCAGATCCTGCAGAAGCGTTTTCGCGCCGTTCATCTCGATAACCCCCAGTTCTTGGCGAGCCGTTCTCGCCGAGCAGCTCTTGACGAGCAGCTTGGCAAGCCGTCCCGCCGCTCGTGGCAGGACACCGGATTCCTCAGGAACCGACGCTAGAGATCAAACGCGAGAATTCAGTAAAACCGGCGAATCAGTTTTGCCGATCAAAATTCATTCAAATGCGTGGGAATGGAAGGCGCGGGCAAGGTGCTGCTTCACCTCTCCCGTAGGGAGAGGTCGGATCGCATCGAAAGATGCGATCCGGGTGAGGGTTACGGTTTCAGCGGATGCCGCCGCCCCTCACCCGGATTGCTCCGGACGATGCTCTGCATCGCCGAGCGCAATCCGACCTCTCCCCGCTGGGGAGAGGTGAAGACCGAGCCCGGCCGCGAGCACCGCCTCACGGATTCTGTGGCGTCAGCACCAGCGGCGGCTTCGGCTTGGGCTTGGCGGGCGGCGGGCCCGGAGCGGGTTTCACGTCGATCGGCGGCGGCAAAGGGGCAAGTTGCTGGCTTGCCAGCGGTGGGCTCGGCGCGGCGGGGGCCGCGTGCGGAGCTTTCGGCGTCGGCGCAACTTTCGCCTTGGCCGGTGCGCGCCGCGGATCCTGGCCCGGCAGGGGCACATTCGCCGGTGCCTGCTCCGGCGCGCCATCGGGAGAGACCAGTGTCGGCAGCGCGGCGGTGGCGGGCGGCGGCTCGCCGCGCTCGATCGCATCGAGCCGGCGCGTCTCGCGGTCGATGGTGCGCACGGCGAGCCAGGAAGACAGCGGCGCGAGATCGACGGTGCGATTGAGCTTGTCCGGAGGGCCTGCCGCGAACAGCTGGATCTCCGGCGGGGCGCCGGACAGTCCGGTCATGATCGGCGTCAGGCTGGCGCGGATGTCGGCCTGGTCGGCGGGAATGTCGTAGCCGCCGGAGACGATGGCGCGGGCGTTTTTCGCTTCCAGCGGTGTCGCGCCGACGCGCAGGCGCCCATCGCGGATCGTGAACGGGATCTGCGCCGAGGCGACCGCGATCGGGCCTGCCGACAGCGCGGGCTCGACCAGTTGCCGCAGCCGGTTGTCGTCACTGACCTGGCCGCCGTCGCTGGCACGGATGGCGATCTCGAAGGCGCGCGGATTGAGGCCGGCAATCTCGGCGGAATCGAGCGTCACCGTACCGTTGCCGGCGAGCGCGCCGGTGAGGGCCGCGACGCTACGGCCCTGGCTGGTCAGCGCCATCTGCACCGAGGCGCGTCCCTTGGGCAGCGCGAGATTGCGGTAGCGCAGCGCCGCCGCATCGACATTGCCGAGTTCGATACGCGCGTTCAGGGCCAAGCCATTTGCGCTATTGCGCGCATCGAGACTTGCCGACATCTCGCCGCCGCCGATGCCGCCCTTGAGCGCATCGAGCGCGAGCGACTGGCCATCGCCGCGGATCGTGCCGGCGAAGGGGCGCAGCTCGATGCCACCGGGCAATGTGCCGCGCAATGCCTGGAAGGCGATGCGGCCGCGCCACCCACCGATGAGCCCCGCACTCAACGGTTCGCCGGACTCGTGGCCGGCGGCGCCGATCGCCATCGCGAGCGCCGGCGCAAGATCGAGCGTATCGAGGCCCACCTCGCCATCGACACTCTTGTCCTGGTCGAGCGTCACCGTTAGATGGCCGCGCAGATGCGAGCCGGCCGCGGTGCTGTCGAGATCATCGAAGGTCAGGCGATTGCCGGACAGGCTGACGCGCGAGGACAGGCTGACTTTCTGCGCCGGCTTGTCGGCCGCGCTGGTCCCGAACAGTGGCGCCAGATTGGCATTGCGCACGCGCAGGCTCGCGCTGCCCTTGGAAGCCGGCCAGTCAAAATTGCCTTGCGCATCCGCATCCAGCCCGCCCGAGAGCTTGGCGTTCACTTGCAGCGGCCGGCCCCAGGCGCCGGTCACCTTGCCCTCGAACTGCGAAGCGCCCTCGCCTGCGGCCACCACGCGATCGAGGCCGAGCAGCGCCAGCAGCGCCCCGGCCTGCGGCGCCGATAGTTTCGTATCGAGTGTGAAGTCACTGTTGCGCAGGCGGTCGATGTCGAAGCCGCTGACGGCGGCCACCGGCGTCTGCGCGGCCAGCGTCGCGGTCGCCTTGAGCTGCGGCGCGTCGAGATCGAACACGGCGCGGGCGTCGCTGCGATCGGCATGCTCGGCATTCTTGTCGAGGCTGAGGTCGAGCTTCAGGCGCGTCGCGCCGGGCAATGCCGGCATGGCATCGAAGCGCCCGCGCACCGCGGGCGCAAACGGCTCGATCAGCGCCGTGAGCTCGTGCAGCGAATTGCCGGAGGATTTCAGCGCGAGCCTGCCGGTGAGCTGGGTGCGATCGAAGCTGCCGCTCGCCTCGGTGGTCACGCCGCTGGCTTGTCCGAACCGCAATTGCTCCAGCGATAGCGCCGCCGGGCCATAGCCGAGCTTTGCCGCAAACGGCCGCAGCTCCTGTCCTGCGGAGATGGCGCGGCCGATATCGAGCGAGAGCTTTGCCTCCTCCGGCCATTCGCCCTGCGGCCCGGCAAGCGCGCGCACAAAACTCGCCGCGGCATCGAGGTCGAGACGATCGGCCTTGAGCTCGGCATCGATCCGGGAGCCCTTGCTGGCGCCGGTCTGGACGAAGGCGATGCGGCCCTCCACCGCACCGCCCTCGATCTCGGCCTTCAGCCTGTCGATGGCGAGATGGTTGGCGGCAATCGTCACGTCGCCAGCAAGGCGCAGCGGCCGCGTGCTGCGCCGGTTGATCTCGCTGCGGCCCTGCAGCCAAGCCAGCAGCGTATCGGGATCGGACGATTCGACGCTGAGGCGGCCGCTGAAGCTGTCGGCGCCGGGAGTGGCGCCATTGAGCGAGAGCTGCGTCATGCCCGGAGCGCGCAGCTCGAGCCGCTGGAAGGTCCAGGATCGTCCGTCGGTCTGCAGCTCGGCGGTGATGTTCTGGAGCGGACGGCCACCGAGCATGATCTGGTCGGAGTTGAACTCGATCTGCGCCGGGATCGGCGCCTGCGGGATCGCGGCCAGCCCTGCGCGCAGCGCCGGCAGGACGCGCTGCGGATCGGCATCGTCCTTGGCAGCATCCTTGGCAGCATCCTTGGCCGCCAGCTTGTCGGCATCGACCTGCCGCGCCGAGAGCACCGCGCGCAGCAGCGGCGAGGCGCCGAACTTGAGGTCGCCGACGCCGCCGAGCTTCAGCGCGGCGTCGTCAGTACCGAAGTTGACGTCGATCTGGTCGAACTTTGCGCCGGCCGGATCGGCCTTCAGCTTCGTCGTGAGCTTCCAGGGCGTCGGCCCTACCTCGCCCGCCTTCTTTGTCGCGGGCACGGCCAGCGTCAGTGCGCCATCGAATTTCGGCAGGCGGTTGTCGAAGGCGAGCACGCCTTCGAGATCGGCGAGGACGGCGCGCTCGCCCGGGTCGATGTTGAGGTGGAGGCGGGTGGCGTTGCCATCGGCGCTCGGGCCGGAGGAGATGCGAAACGGATAGCGCACGCCGTTGGCGGTGAAACGGCCGTCGCCGCGCACCGAGCCGGCGAGCGAGCGCACGTCACCGGAAAAGGCGATGTCGCTCAGCTCCAGCGTCGAGCGGCTGGCGGCATCGTGCAGGGCGATGCGGCCGGTGAGATTGAGCCGCTCGATAGCGAGCGAGGCGAGATTGAAGGCACCGCTCGCGGTAGACGGCAAATCGACCCGCCCGCGCGCGTCCAGGCCGAGGTCGGCCGCCATGCCGCCGACCGAAAGCTCGGTGGCGCGCCATTCGCCGCGCATGAGAGAGCCAAGACTGAACTCGACGTCGAGCTTGTCGGCGCGCAGGCGGCCGAGATCGTTGTTGCCGCCGAAGGTGACCGCGCGCAGACGCAGCGTCGGCGCCGGCAACAGCCGCGCGTCGAGCTCGCCCGCCACCCGCACCGGCACGCCGATGATTCGGCTCGCCTCCGCCTCGAACTGGGGCCGAAACTGGTTCCAGTCGACGAAGTAAGGCCCGATCAACGCGGCCAGCAGCGCAATGATGAAGGCAATCGCCAATCCGAGCAGCGTCGTCTGCACGGGTCTCCCCTCGGCCAAAACGGCGCCCGGACCAGACCTTGCCCTCGGAAGGCTTCAGGCGGGCCGGAACAGCCCCTTATATAGGGGGAAGTATGGCGAAGTCACAGCGACCGTTGCGCGCGGAGGTTAACGGCGGCGCGAGGCCCTCATGGTGAGGAGGCGCAAAGCGCCGTCCCGAACCATAGAGGCCCCGCTCCGCCGGCGGCCATCCTTCGAGATGCCCGCTTCGCGGGCGTCTCAGGATGAGGATCTGCGCTCGCAGAACCAGCGCTGACGCCTTTACCAGCTTGCCGGCAACCGCTTCAGGCCGCGCAGCACGAAGGTCGGCCGCCATTCCGGGGTTTCGACATCGTCGATGCGCAAATCGGGCAGCCGCCGCAGCAGCGTCGCGATGGCGATCTCGGCCTCGATGCGCGCCAATTGGGCCCCCAGGCAGAAATGGATGCCCCCGCCGAATGACAGCGGCTTCACGTTTTGGCGGGTGACGTCCAACCGGTCGGGCCGGTCGGGATAGACCGCCGGATCGCGGTTGGCCGAGCCGAGCAGGCAAAGCACGGTCTCGCCCTTGGGGATCTTCACCCCGCCGAGATCGTCGATGTCCTCCAGCGCGACGCGCCCGGTCATCTGCACCGAGGAATCGTAGCGCAAAAATTCCTCGATCGCGCCCACCATCAGCTCGGGCCGTGCCTTCAAGAGCGCGAGCTGGTCCGGATTGCGGTGGAGCGCCAGCAGGCCGTTGCCGATCAGATTGACGGTGGTCTCGTGACCGGCGCCGAACAAGAGGATGATGTTGGCGGTCAATTCCTCGTTGGTGAGCTTGTTGCCGTCCTCCTCGGCCTGCACGAGCTGGGTGATGAGATCGTCGCCGGGACTGCGGCGGCGCAGCTCGAACAGCTGCTGGAAGTACATCTGGGCCATCAGGTTGCCGGCGTTGCCCTGCTTGATCTCTTCCGGCGACAGCGGCACCGGGTCGAGCAGCCGCCCGCCGTCGCGCGAGCTCTTGTAGAAGACCTCGCGGTGCTCCTCGGGGATGCCGAGCATGTCGCAGATGATGGTGACGGGCAGGCGGAAGGCAAAATCCTCGATCAGGTCCATGTGGCCGCCGTCGATCACCGCATCGATGGTCTGGTCGACGATCTCCTGGATGCGCGGGCGCATGTCCTCGACGCGGCGGGCGGTGAAAGCCTTCACGACCAGGCCGCGCAGGCGGGTGTGGTCGGGCGGATCGGCTTGCAGCATCCAGTGGCTCATGCTGCGGAACACCGGCTCGTCCATGATCTTTTCGCTATAGCGGCGCTTGGTGCGCTCGACGAAATCCTTGCCGAAGCGCTTGTCGCGCAGCACCAGACTGACATCGGCGTGTCGGCTGGTGACGAATTGGCCGAACGGCGTCACATGGATCGGATCGATCGTGCGCAGCCGATCATAATGCGGATAGGGATCGCGGATGAAGTCCGGCGACAGCGGGTTGAACAGCGGATCGCTGTTCGGGCCTGGATTCGCGCCTTGCACTTGCTCGTTCATGGTGACCTCAGATCGGTTGCCGCATGACACGCATACGCAAGGCTGCCCCACAGCCCGGCGTAACCATCCCCTTAGAATTATCAACTCAATACATTGTTGTATCGAGTTGCATTCTGCCCTAAGCTGCCGGGATGTCAAGGGTGAGAACCAGGCCCACCAGGGACGATACGCGCGACAGATTGTTCGAGGCGGCCGCGCGCGTGTTCGAGCAAGACGGCATTGGCGGCGCCAGCATCGAGGCGATCGCGGCCGCGGCGGGTTTTACCCGCGGCGCGTTCTATTCCAACTTCAAGAGCAAGGACGAGCTGATCATCGCCATGCTCGAGGACCATGTCGAGCAGTCGATCCGGCGCAACATGGACATCCTCGCGCAGCACGACAATCTCGACGATTTCATCGCGGCGCTGAAGACGATGGACCGCAGCAAGCAGGATCCACTCGGCCGCTCGCCGCTGCTGCACATGGAGATGATCCTGTTCGTCGCGCGCGCCGAGAAGCGCCGGCCGGACCTAGCAAAACGCCTGCGCGCGCGGCGCAAGCTGGTCGCCGACATCGTCGAGGCGACGTTGAACAGCAACGGGCGGAATGACAGTCTGAACCCGCCCTGGATGGCCGCCGTCGTGCTCGCACTGGAAGACGGCTTCCGCCTGCACCGGCTGATCGACCCCGAGACGACGCCGGCCGACAGCTTTCTGCGCGCGATCACGGATCTGCGGCGGAGGACCGGGTTGGCGTCGGAATAGGATGTGGCTTCGCAGGATCGTCGCGTTTCCACGTCCCGCCGAGACCCGGCGCTTAATGTGCCGCCAGGGCGAGAGCGACAATGCGGTGCATGCGGAACCTATTGTGCAGCTTCGCTCTGCAGCGCGTGCAGCCGGCCGGCCACCACCCGCACCTTGCGCGGCGCGGCCCGCCAGATCGACAGCGCCGACAATGCGCTCACGATCACGGCAATGCCGAAGGCGAGCGTGTAATCGCCGGCGCGATCATAGAGAAAGCCGGTCACCCAGGGACCGGCGGCACCGCCCGCCAGCGCGGCCAGCATGATCGTGCCAAAAATGCTGCCCTGGTGCCGGCCCTGGAAGATCTCGAACACCACGGCGCCCATGATCGAGGTGAGGCCGTAGCCGAGCGCGCCTTGCGTGAACACCATGAGATAGACCAGCCACAATGACGGCTGGAACTTCAGCGCCATCAGCGCCGCGAAGCAGATGGCAAAACCCGCGCAGCTGATCGCCCACACCCATTCCCTCCCGATCCGGTCGGAGACATGGCCGAGCAGGATCTGGCCGGGAATGCCGAGCAGGCTGACGATGCCGAGCGCCCACACCGCGACGCCAGGGCTGAAGCCGATATCGAGCAGGAATTTGGTCTGGTGCACCTGCACCGCGTACCAGATGTACAGGCCGCAGAAATAACCGAGCGCGATCCACCAGAATCGTGCAGTTGCAACGGCACGCTTCAGCGTCCATTCGGTGCCGGCCCAGACCGGATCGACGACATTGGAGACGGGCTTTGCCGCTCCCGCGAGCGGGGTGGCATCGCCGTCCGGCTCAAGGCCGATGTCCTCGGGGCGCTTGCGCAGCAGCAGATTGATCGGCGCCAGAACGATCAGGACCAGCAGCCCCATCGCGGTGCAGGCGGTGCGCCAGCCGGTCTGTTCGATCATGTGCTGCACCCATGGCAGCAGCGTCACGGAGCCGATGCCGACGCCGGCGAACGCAATGCCGATGGCGAATCCGCGCTTGCGGATGAACCAGTTCGGCAGGAACAGCGACTGGCCGGAATAGCCGAGACAGACCGAGCCGGCGCCGACCATGACGCCGATGGTGACGTAGAGGTGCCAGGGCGCGCTGGTGAGCGGCGCGAGCAGCAGGCCGCCGCCCATCAGCACGACGCCGAGCTCCATCACGGCGCGCGGGCCGGCGCGGTCCATGAGGCGGCCGATCAGCGGGCTGACCACGCCCGACACCACGAAGCCGAAGGAGAACGCCCCCGCAGTGATGCCACGCTCCCAGCCGAACTCGGAGATGATGGGAGGAAAGAACAATGAAAAGGCGGTGCGCGCGTTGACGCCAATGGCCATGGTGACGAAGGTCACGGCGACTACGACCCAGCCGTAGAAGAACGGAAACCGCATGTTTGTGTTTCATCCCTGGACGATCCTTCCGACCATCCAGAGATGCCCGGGTCAAGCGCTTTTCGTGCATGCCTCTTGAGCGGCAGCGCAATTTGCGCGCACCGCCGAGATCATCTCGAACGCCGAAGGAGCGACGTTCAAGCCGATGGATCTTCTTTAAGGCCGCCGCGTCCAGTGGTCGGCGTTGACGGCGCCTTGCGGGATCTCTCCCTTCACGATCGCTTCGACCTGACGCACCGTTTCCAGCGACTGATATTCGATTGCCTGCGGGGTCAGGCCACCGACATGCGGCGTGGCGATCACGTTCGGCAGTTTCGCCAGCTCGGGTGTCGGCATCTGGTCGGGCGCGCGGCCGACATCCATGGCCGCGCCGGCGATGCGATGCTCGATCAATGCCCGCGCCAGCGCCGCCTCGTCGACGAGATTGCCGCGTGAGAGATTGATGAACACGGCATGCTTCTGCATGCGCGCCAGTGCCGCTTCCCCAATCAGGTTCTCGGTCTGCTCGTTGGCAATCGCGAGGCAGACGACGTAGTCCGACACGGCGAGCAGCTCATCAAGACCGACCTGCCGGATCGCAGCGTCGCTGACGGTCGCGAAGGGATCGGCGACCAGCACCTCCATGCGCAGCACTTTTGCCACCTCGGCGAGATAACGCCCGATGCTGCCATAGCCGATGATGCCGATCCGGCTGCCCGCGAGCTGGCGGCCCATCCGTGCTTCCGCCTTGCGGCCGGCCTGGTAGTCGGCGGTGGTTCGCGAGACGCCGCGGGAGAGATCGACCATGAAGCCGAGCGCGAGCTCGGCCACCGCCTGCACGAAGCCCGGGCCGGCACGGGTCACGAGCACGCCCGCCCTTGATGCCGCGTCGACATTGACGTTGCGGACGTCGACGGCGCAGCGGACGAATGCACACAGGCGCGGCAGCTGCGCAAAGATCTCGCCGCGCCCCTCCGTCATGCGATCGGCAACGATGATGTCAACGTCCTTGGCCGCACGCACGAGCCCGGCAGCGTCGAGCGGCTCGTCGCCATCGTGCAGCATCACTTCGGCGGTCGCGCGCAGGCCATTCAGGCTGCGATCGCCGTAGTAGTTCCGCCGCATCTCCGGCGTGTGGGCGAGCAGGACTTTCACGACGACACTCCTTCAATAGCCGAACGCGCGCGGCAGCGCCGTCGAGAGCCACGGCACGAAGGCGATGACGAGCAGGCAGAGGAACAAGAGGCCGAGATAGGCCATGATCGGCTTCACCGTCTGCTCGATCGGCACGTTACCGATCAGGCAGGCGCCGTAGAGCCCGAGCCCGAGCGGCGGCGCGAACAGGCCGATGCCCATCGCGATGACAAGCACGACGCCGAAATGCAGGGGATCTATTCCGAGCTGCACGGCGACCGGCAGCAGCAGCGGTCCGAAGATGATGAGGGCGGCCGCGCCTTCCAGCACCGAGCCCATCACGATCAGCACGGCAATCGCCAACAGGATGAACAACCAGACGCCTGAGGTCTTGGACAGTCCCAGCATGAAGTCGCCGACCGCATGCGGCACCTGCTGCAAGGTCAGCGTGAAGGCCAGCGATTGCGCGGCGGCGACGATGAACAGCACGAGACCCGCGCGCGTCGCCGCCTGCACGAAGCTGTGCGCGGCGGACTTGAAGCCAAGCTCGCGGAACACCACGCTGCCGACGACCAGCGCATAGGCGACGGCAAAGGCCGAGATCTCCGTCGCGGTGGCAAAGCCGGTCTTGAAACCGAAGAAGATCATGAAGACCAGGCCGAACGAGGCGATCGCGCCGCTCCACAGGCCCGACACCGGCATCTGCGGCTCGACCTCCTCTATCTTGTCCGGCCGCTTGCCGAAGATGATGGACACCGCGATCAGCACCAGCGCCATCAGCGCCGACGGCAGGAGGCCTGCGACGAACAGGCCGCCGATCGACAGGTTCGCGACGAAGCCGAGGATGATCAAATTGATGCAGGGCGGAATGGTCTCCGCCATCACCGCGGACGCTGCAAGCAGCGCCACCGCGCCGCCCGGATTCTGCTTCGAGCGGCGCGCCGCCGGGATCAAGACGGAGCCGACCGCGGCGACGTCCGCCATCTTCGAGCCGGAGATGCCGGAGAACAGCACCATCGAGGCCACCATCACGACGTTCAATCCGCCGCGCATCCGCCCCACCGCGCGCTGCAACAGCTCGATCAGGCGCACCGACATGCCGTTGGCTTCCACGAGATAGCCGACGAGGATGAAGAAGGGGATCGCGAGCAACACGAAATTGTCGATGCCTCGCGCCATCTGCTGGGCGAAGATGACGCCGGGCAGCGCGCCCTCGACCCAGATGAAGATCAGCGCGGCGAGTGCCAGCGCAAAGCCGATTGGCAAGCCGCCGAACAGGGTGGCGAAGAAGCCGATCAGCATCAAGATGCCCGCCGACGGCGCCGATGACGGCGAGAGATAATCCCAGGCAAGATAAAGGCCGGTGATGACCAGGATGGCAATGAGGCCCCTGACGATATCAGGGAGCGGGCGTGTGCAGAGATGGTCGATCGCGAACACCGTCATGAACAGCGCGCCGACACCCATCGGATAGAAGGTCAGCTCCAGTGGCAGGCCGGATCCGGTGGTCTGTCCCGCCGTCAGCGAACCCAGCTTGATGGCGTTGTAGGCGACATAGCCGGAGATCAGCACGACCAGGAGCGCGCTGGCGGCATCGACAAGCGCCTGCAATCGCTGTGACAGCAGATCCCGGAAGAACGACACGCCGACATTCTCGCCGCGCGCGAGCGCGCTCGCCGCGCCGAAGAAGGCCGAGCCAACCATCAGTCCGCGCGCGACGTCGTCGGACCATTCGACCGGCGCGTTGAAGAAGAAGCGCAGCAGCACGGAGGCGCAGACCACCACGAGATCGGCGGTCAAGAGAATGGCTGCGATCGCGTCGCTGAGGCGAAGCAGCATGGTGATGCTCCCGTGGCGGCCGCCCGAGAGAGGCACGGCGGCTGTCATCGCCAGCTCAGATTTGGCCATCTCAGGCTTGCGTCGCGCGGATGATATCGATAACGGCCTTGGATTCCGGCCGCGCCTTGATGAAGTTCTCGGTCTGCGGCGCCACGCGTTTCCTGAACGCTTCACGGTCGCATTCGGCGACCGTCACGCCCTTCTCCGTCAACGCCGCTAACGCCTCCTTCTCAACCGCAAGCCCATGGGTGCGCGTGTCGGCCGCGGCCTTCTTCGCGGCATCGAGGAAGCCCTCGCGCAGCTTCGGATCCATGCGGTTGTAGGTCATGTCGCTGAAATAGATCGCGAGCGGCGAGAAATTGTGCTGCGTCAGTGCATAGAACTTCGCCGTTTCGAAGAATTTGCTGGCCAGGATGGTCGGCGGATCATGCTCCAGCCCGTCCAGCACGCCGGCCTGCAATGCCGTGTAGATCTCGCCGAATGCCAGCGGCGTTGCGGCGGCACCCATCAGGCGCAGGCATTCGGTGATGACCGGATTGGGCAGCGTCCTGATCTTCAGCCCCGCGAGATCTTCGGGCGTCTTGACCGGCTTCCTCGCCAGCACGCTGCGCGAGCCGAAATTATAGGCCCAGGCGATGATGCGGATGTTGCCACCCTTGAGCAGCGCATCCTCGATCGGCTTGGCGGCGCCGGCGTCGAACGCCTTGGTCTGCTGCGGAAAACTCGAGAAGAGAAAGCCGAGGTCGAAGGTGCCGACCAGCGGCACGAGATTGGCCGAGATCGACGAGCCCGACACCATGAGGTCGATGACGCCGAGCTTCACCGAATTGATGACGTCGATCTCCTGGCCGAGCTGGTTGTCTGGAAAGAAGGCGACCTCGATCTGCTCACCGAGGCCGTTCGCCTTCAGGCTCTTGACCAGATTGTCGTAGTAGACGCGGCCGTTGGCGTATTTGGGATCGTTCGGCAGCGAGGACGAGCATTTCAGTTTCAGCGTGGCAGCTTCGGCGCGGCCGATGATCGCGGGAGAGAGCACGAGGCCGGCGGTGACCGCCGCCGATGACTTGATGAACGCGCGACGGTTCACGGGCACGATGGTCATGGTGCGGCTTCTCCCCGATTATTCTTGTTCGCTGCGGTCGTTGCCGCAGCCTGTTGCGCAGACTGTATGGCCAAAGCGACGAAGCAGGCAAGGCTAGCGCCAGTCGCGGCAGGGCGGCGCGCGGTGACTGGCGGCAGCATGGGCCGATCGTGAAAACGTCGAGGTTATCCGGGATTATCGATGAGGATCGGCTTGCGCCCGATGTGTGAGGACGAGGGTTTCGTGCGGTGCCACGGATTGATCTAATTGGCGCATGGATCAATGCGCAATTGACATGGATAGCGAACGAACGATGCTCTCCTCCCGGCAGGTCCCCTGCCCCATTTTGCCGCGGCCCGCTGCGTGATCCAGCGCACAGACAGCATGATGGCGCAAACGTAGAAAAGGTGACATCGTCGCGCCGATGGAGGTGACGCCCATGCGCCGTCCAGTCTTTTCCAATTTGCTTCTAGCATCCGGTTTTTTTGCGCTCGCACAGTTGATGACGGCGAACGTCGCTGCCGCCGAGGCACGGCTCGCGCTGGTGATCGGCCAATCCGCCTATCGCACCGTCCCGGAACTGCCCAACGCCGCCAACGACGCCAAGGGCATGACGGAGCTGCTCGGCAATGCCGGCTTCACCGTCACCACGGCGGCCAATCTGGCGCAGAGCGAGATGCGTGCGACGATCTCGGATTTTGCCGGCAAGGTCAGCGCCAGCGGCGCCGACACCGTAGCTCTGGTGTTCTATGCCGGCCATGGCCTGCAAATCGACGGCGAGAACTATCTGGTGCCGGTCGATCTCGACCCCAAGCGCGAGGCCGACATTCCGCTCCAGGGCGTGCGGCTGAACGACCTGCTCAATACGCTCGGCGCGCTGCCGACGCGGGCGCGCATCTTCATGCTCGATGCCTGCCGCAACAATCCGTTCCCCGCGCTCAGCGGCGCCGGTCATGGGCTTGCGATCGTCGACACCAAGGCCGGCGCGCCCGGCTCCTTCATCTCCTATTCGACTTCGCCCGGCGCCGAAGCCGAGGACGGCAACGGCATCGACAGCCCCTATACCGCCGCCGCGCTGACCATCGCCAAGCAGCCCAATCTGCCGATCGAAGAGGTGTTCAAGCGCATCCGCGTCGCCGTGGCGCAATCGACCGACGGGCGGCAGATCCCCTGGGAAAGCTCGTCGTTGACCACTGATTTCAAGTTCTTCGGCGAGAGCAACGACCAGCCGCCTTCCCTTCCAGGCGCAAATTCGATGGCGCTCGCCAGCGCCACGCGCAGCGTCGAGGACTGGCGCAAGGATTTGCAGGGCAAGCCCGCCAAGGTCGCCTATGAGCTCGTGATCACCGAGGATACGGTGCCGGCCTATCAGGCCTATATCGAGCTGTACGCAGAGGACGCTCAGACGCCGCGCCTGCGCACGGTGCTGGAGCGGCGGCGGCAGATGCTGGCCTGGGAGCGCGCGGTCTCGATCAATACCCGCGCCTCGTTCGAAGCTTATCTTGCGAACTGGGACAACAGCGACTTAGCTGCGACCGCGCGCAGGCTGCTGCTTCGCGTCCAGAACCGCAATTATGGCCAGCCCGTTGCCGGCGCTGCGGCGCCAGCCCCGGTCGCCGTCGCAATGGCGCCGACCTGCCCATGCTCGACACCGTCGCCGCCAGCAACGCCGGTCAATCCGAGCGTCGCGCCCAGCATCAAGAAGCGCGTCGACGACACGCCGCCGAAGCGCAAGGTGGTCGAGACGCCGCCGAAGCGCCGGCCGCCGCCCGAAGAGGTCGTCTACGAGCGTGCGCCGCCCCCGGGACCGGCGCCCGGCGCGGTGATGCAAGGCATCGGTATCGGAATCGGCATGGGAATGGGCGGCCGCGGTGGAGATCATTATCGCGGCGATTACCGCAGATACTGAGCCGGCCCGGCACAAACAGAGATCCGGCTCGCGCCCATGTGGCGCAAGCCGGATCTACTGCAACAGCACCGGACGATGCGGCGCACGGCGTCGTCGCGTTCAGGACATGCGGCGCGGGCCGATGGCCTCGAACTGCGCCTTCTGCTCGTCATTGAGCGTGGCGTAGAAATCATCGAGCGCCGCGCGCACCGACTTGATCCCATCCAGCATCACGCCGAGGCGCTGGCGGATTGCGGACATGCGTGCCGGCGGTGTCATCACGTCATTGGGCTCGCAGGCTGCCTTGAGCGATGCACTGACCTTGGCGCTGGTATCCTGGAGCACCTGGAGGGCCGCGCGCTGGGTATCGTTCGGACGAATCCTCTCCTCGATCGTGGCGCCGGGCCAATCGAACGCGGAGGACGCGCTGCAATTCTGCACCGGCGATCCACTCGCATCGTTCGATGCGGTCGCGCGCCGCTGGTCGCCGGCCAGCGCATTGAAGCGCGCCTTCTGCTCGTCAGTCAGCGAACCATAGAACTTGTCGAGCGCAGGCTGGACCAGATCGACGGCCTTCTGCATGGCTTCGACACGCTGCTGCATTGCAGCGAGCCGGCCGGGCGCCGTCGCTGCGGCCTGCGTCGGACAGGATGTGCGGATCAGCGCTGCAGCGTCCATCGAGGCATTGCCGAGCGCATCGAGATCGGCGCCTTGCGCATCGCTCGGCTGCACCGCCGCTGCAATCTGATCGATCGGCAGACCGACGATGGCACGGCGGTCGCTGCCGCAGAGCTGATCGAGCGGCGCGCTGCGCGCCCGCCGTCGTCCCTGCGGCTGCTGCGGCAGATAGGCCGACAACCGATCATAACCGTAGGGGCCAAAAATGCCGGCATAAATGTCCGGATAACCGTAGCCCCAGAAGCCGAGACCGTCGCCCCAGATCGTGTAGTCGTAGACATCATTGTAGGCGAAGGGCCAGAACAGCGGTCCGACCCAGCCATAGCCGCCACCCGCATGCTGCCACCATCCGCTGCTTGCGCCGCTCCAGCCGGCCAGTGCGGCCGCGGTCGCGATCTGCGCACGCGCCACTGGATTGCTGATCAGCCGGCCGTTCCGAAATGTGCTTGAGTTGAGCGCATTGCGGAAGTTCGCGGGCCGTATCGCCGCGTTGCGGATGTGACCGAAATTGGGGCTGCCGCGCCGGGTGCCTGTTGCGAACCGCATCCCGCGGTGATGCCCGCCGCCGTGCGCGTGCCCGCCGTGGCCGCGGAAATGGCCGCCACCATGATGACCACCGCCGTGCCCGCCGCCGTGCCCGCCTCCGTGCCCGCCACCATGGCCACCGCCATGTCCGCCCTTCGCCAGCGCCGCGCCTGCCAGCATGCAGGCAAACGCCACCGCGGCAATTCCAACGACCGATCGCATCATCACGCCCTCCCGCGCAAAGCCCTGCCATTGAGGCACCGGAACTTGGCGGGAATGGAACCGGCAACGTTGCCGAAAGTTCCCGGTTCTGGCTGCGCGCCCTAGGCCTCCGGCACGATCTTGCCGGGATTGAAAATATCGAGCGGATCGAGCGCCTTTTTCAGCGCCCGCATCGCATCCAGCGCTTCGGGACCGAGCTCGGCCTTGAGATATTTCTGCTTGCCTTGGCCGATGCCGTGCTCGCCGGTGCAGGTGCCGTCCATCGCCTGCGCGCGCTCGACCAGGCGATGCATGAACTCCTCGCCGCGCGCCATCTCGTCGGGATCGTTGACGTCGCAGACCAGCGAGCAATGGAAATTGCCGTCGCCGACATGACCGACGATCGGCGACAGCAGGTTGAGCCGCTTGAGATCCTCCTCGGTTTCGCTGACGCAGTCGGCGAGGCGCGAGATCGGCACGCAGACGTCGGTCGCAACGACGCCGATGCTGTCGCCGGGCCGCAGCGCCTTCACCGACCAATAGGCATCATGCCGCGCCTGCCACAATTTGGTGCGGTCCTCTGGCTTTGTGGTCCAGGAGAACTCGCCGCCGCCGCACTCCTTCGCAATCTCGCCGAAGGCCTTGGACTGCTCGGCGACCTCGATTTCGCTGCCGTGGAATTCCATCAGCAAAAGCGGCGTCTCCGGCAGCGTCAGCTTCGAATAGGCATTGCAGGCCTTGACCTGCGCGGCATTGAGCAGCTCGATGCGCGCCACGGGAATGCCGGTCTGGATCGCCAGGATCACGGCTTGACAGGCGCCGTGCACGGTTTCGAATGACACCGCACCCGCCGCGATCGTCTCGGGGATACCGCGCAGGCGAATGGTCAATTCCGAGATGATGCCGAGCGTGCCTTCGGCGCCGACGAACAGATGGGTGAGGTCGTAGCCGGCGGATGATTTCTTGGCGCGCGTGCCTGTGGTGATGATCTCGCCGTCGCCGCGCACCACCTTCAAGGCCAGCACGCTGTCGCGCATGGTGCCGTAGCGCACCGCATTGGTGCCTGAAGCGCGCGTCGAGGCCATGCCGCCGAGCGAAGCATCCGCGCCGGGGTCGATCGGGAAGAACAGGCCCTGGTCGCGCAGATGCTCGTTGAGCGCCTTGCGGGTGACGCCGGGCTGGATCACGCAGTCGAGGTCCTCGGCATGCACCGCGAGCACCTTGTTCATGTCGCGCAGGTCGATCGAGATGCCGCCGGCGGGCGCGTTGACCTGGCCCTCGAGCGAGGTGCCGGTACCAAAGGGAATGACAGGGACGCGATTTTTGGCGCAGATCCGCACCACGTCCTGGATGTCGGCGGTCTCCTGCGCCATCACCACGCCGTCAGGCGGCTGGTTCGGAATCCACGTCGTGGTATGGCCGTGCTGTTCGCGAACGGCCTGCGAGGTGATGAGGCGGTTGCCGAAGCGTGCGGCAAGCTGTTCCAGCGCGCTTGTGAGGGCTTTCGGCTCCGGCCGCGGCGGATTATTGGTGATGGTCGTGCCCACGGAATTCCTCCCGACAGAAGGACCGTGGCAAAGGACATAAAATCGGTCAAGTCAAGGGACCGGACGCATGACTAGGGAAGGACATATGCCGGAGACTGCCGCCTCAGCGCCACAAGCCGAGCCATTCCGCGCCGCGATCATGCAGATCGAGCCGCAATGGATCGACTACAACGGCCATCTCAACATGGCCTATTACAACGTGATGTTCGACCGCGCGATCGACCAACTCTGGCTCGAGCTCGGGATCGGGCCGGCTTACATGAAGGAGCGAGGCGGTTCGACTTTCACCGCCGAATGCCATGTGCGGTATCTGCGCGAGATCCACCTCGGCGATCCCGTACAGATCTTCGTGTGGCTGCTGGAGGCCGACGACAAGCGGCTGCACACCTTTGAGGAGATGCGTCATGCAAGCGAAGGCTGGCTGTCGGCAACTTCCGAGAACATGTCGCTGCACATGGACATGAAGGCGCGGCGCGTTGCGCCATTTCCGCCCGATATCCGGGCGCGCATCGCCGCGGTCACAAAGGCGCACAGCACCCTGCCCCGCCCCGTGGGCATCGGCCGTAGCGTGGCGATGCCCGCGAAGCGGTAGCCGCTATATCCTGTTGCGGCCGCGCGCCAAGCCGACCACGGCCGAGACCAGGAACAGGACGACCGCGATGAAGAAGATGATCTTGGCGATCTCGATCGAGGCGCCGGCGATGCCGCCGAAGCCCAGGATACCCGCGATCAGTGCGATAACCAGAAACGTCACAACCCAGCCAAGCATGGTCAAACCCTCGTCTTGATGTCCGTCTTGCGTCTGGCGCGGCTGGCCGCGCCGCCTGCCCAGACAATCTCGACGCGAGAACGATGGTTCCGGCCCACGCAGGAGCGAAATTCGCTGCCTTCGCGGGAACAAATCGGCCCGCCGCGCACGTGGAAAACCCTGTCCATCGCCCCATATAGGGACTAATCCCTGTTAAGAAGGCTCCCTTCCGCCACCCCGCGGTGCGATCGTGGGGCCAATGATTCGCATGACCGAGCCGAGCAAGATCACCAACGTTCCCGACCACCAGCCCGCAGCCGGCGGCATTGCCGCGCGTGCGCGGGCCTCCGTGGGCCCGAAATATCTGTCCGGGCTCAATCCGGAGCAGCGCGAGGCGGTCGAGACACTGGACGGCCCGGTTCTGGTGCTGGCCGGCGCCGGCACAGGCAAGACGCGCGTCCTGACCACGCGCATCGCCCACATCCTGAGCCAGGGCCGCGCCCGCCCCGCCGAGATCCTGTCGGTGACCTTCACCAACAAGGCCGCGCGCGAGATGAAGCACCGGCTCGGCCAGATGCTGGGCCACGCGGTCGAGGGCATGCCGTGGCTCGGCACCTTCCACTCGATCGGCGGCCGCATCCTGCGCGTCCATGCCGAGCTGGCGCAGCTCAAGTCGAACTTCACCGTGCTCGACGTCGACGACCAGGTCCGGCTGCTCAAGCAGCTCCTGCAAGCCGAGAACATCGACGACAAGCGCTGGCCGGCGCGCATGCTCGCCGGGCTGATCGACGGCTGGAAGAACCGTGGCCTGATGCCGTCGCAGGTGCCCTCGGGCGAGGCCGCTGTCTTTGCCAACGGCAAAGGCGGCAAGCTCTATGCAAGCTACCAGGAGCGGCTGAAGATATTGAACGCCGCCGATTTCGGCGACCTGCTGTTGGAAAACATCCGCATCTTCCGCGAGCATCCGGACATCCTGCGGCAGTACCAGCAGCGCTTCAAATTCATCCTGGTCGACGAGTACCAAGACACCAACGTCGCGCAATATCTGTGGCTGCGGCTGCTGTCGCAGGCGCCGGCATCAACCAAAGCCGTCATTCCGGAGCGCGTCGAAGACGCGAACCCGGAATCTGGAGATGAATCCTCAGCTCGAGATTCCGGGTCTGCTCCTTCGGCGCATCCCGGAATGACGCTGGCGGCTGCAGGCCCCACCAAAAACATCTGCTGCGTCGGCGACGACGACCAGTCGATCTATGGCTGGCGCGGCGCCGAGGTCGACAACATCCTGCGCTTCGAGCACGATTTTCCGGGCGCCAAGGTCATCCGCCTCGAGCGCAACTACCGCTCGACCGGCCACATCCTCGCCGCCGCCTCGCATTTGATCGCGCATAACGAAGGCCGACTCGGCAAAACGCTGCGCACTGAGGACCAGGACGGCGAAAAAGTCACGGTGACGGGCTCGTGGGATTCCGAAGAGGAAGCGCGCGGCATCGGCGAGGAGATCGAGCAGCTGCAGCGCCAGGGCGAGAAGCTGAACGAGATCGCAATCCTGGTGCGCGCCTCATACCAGATGCGCGAGTTTGAAGACCGCTTCGTCACGCTCGGCCTGCCCTATCGCGTCATCGGCGGGCCGCGCTTCTACGAGCGCGCCGAAATCCGCGACGCGCTGGCTTACTTGCGTGTCATCAATTCGCCGGCCGACGACCTCGCCTTCGAGCGCATCGTCAATACGCCCAAGCGCGGCCTTGGCGACGCCACCGTGCAGATGCTGCACGATCACGCCCGCAAGCGCCGCATCCCGCTGTTCGAAGCGGCCCGCGCGGTGGTCGAGACCGACGAGCTGAAGCCGAAGGCGCGCGGCTCGCTTCGCGATCTCATCACGCAGTTCGACCGCTGGCGCGCCCAGCGCGAGGTCACCGCGCATACGGACCTCGCCCAGATCGTGCTCGACGAGAGCGGCTACACCGAGATGTGGCAGAAGGACCGTTCGGCCGATGCCGCGGGCCGGCTGGAGAACCTGAAAGAACTCGTGCGCTCGATGGAGGAGTTCGAGAACCTGCAAGGATTCCTCGAGCATATCTCGCTGGTGATGGACCGCGACGGCGGCGCCGAGGACGACGCCGTGTCGCTGATGACGCTGCATTCGGCCAAAGGGCTCGAATTTGATAACGTCTTCCTGCCCGGCTGGGAGGAAGGCCTGTTTCCGAGCCAGCGCACGCTGGACGAGCAGGGCCGCGCCGGCCTCGAGGAAGAGCGCCGGCTCGGCCATGTCGGCCTGACCCGCGCCCGCCGCCGTGCCATGATCTATTTTGCGACCAACCGGCGCATCCATGGCACCTGGTCGACCACGATCCCGTCGCGCTTTCTCGACGAATTGCCGGCGGCCAATGTCGAGATCACGGAATCCAAGGGCGGCTCGGCCTGGGGCGGCACCGGCGGCTATGGCGCCTCGCGCTTTGACGACATGGAGGCGTTCGGCTCCAGCTATTCGACGCCGGGCTGGCAGCGAGCGCAGGCCAACCGCAATCGCGGCGGCGGCCGCACCGGCGGCGGCAGCGGCGGTTTCGAGGAAGAGGCCGCCTCGTTCTCGTCTTCGTCCTCGCCCGATTTCGGCAGCTTCTCCTCGCGCCGCCGCGGGCCCCTGACCATCGAGGGCGAGCTGGTCGCCAAATCCACCGGCACGACGTCCGAATTCTCGCTGGAAGACCGCGTCTTCCACCAGAAATTCGGCTACGGCCGCGTCACCAAGATCGACGGCAACAAGCTCACCATCGCCTTCGACAAGGCCGGCGAGAAGAAGGTCGTGGACAGCTTTGTGCAGCGGGCGTGAGCGCCCGTCCCCTGTTGCAGCGGTGTTACGCCGCCGCGTTTCTTCCGCTCGCCCCTTGACCATCACGAACTTCCCCGTATCAGATGAAGCCCATGGTCCGGGGCTCCATCACATTGATCGTGCTTGCATTGGGATTGCCGTCGCTCGCAGCGGCGGAGACCATGAGCTTTGGCGATGCGATCGGCAAGCTGGCGGCGAGCTGCGGCGCGGAAATCGTCGCCAATTGCCGCGGCGTCAATCCGGACTCGACCCGCCTGAAGGAGTGCCTGTCGCGCAACCGCGACGTGCTGTCGCCGCAGTGCCAGAGCGACTATCTCGGCGTCTTCGACGCCATCCAGAAACGCGTTGCCGCGCGCGTCACGGTGGCGAACGCCTGCCAGCGCGAGATCGTCAAGGTCTGCGGCGGCTCGACCAGGGAGACCAGCAAGTCGATCCCCTGCCTGGCCTCGACCCCCAAGGGCATCAGCAACAATTGTCTGAAGGCCATCGACGACGCGGGGTATCGCTGATGCGCGCGAAGGGGCTCGCCACCGCCGGACTAGGCATCGCGCTGGGCTTCGTCCTGCTCGCGAGCGCGGCCGGCGCGCAGACGGCAGCACCGACCCGCGACGACATCGTCGGCAAGCTCAACCATTTCGAGGAAGCCGCCGAGGTCGATCTTCCCGCGCTGAAGCAGCAGGTGATGGAGCGCGCCAAGGCCAGGATCAAGAATGATCCCGGTCCGGTGAACCGGCCGTTGATCGCGCCCGACCTTGCCAAGCTGCCCGCCTTCAACGCACAGATTCAGTTCGACGCCGACACGCCGATCATCCAGCCGGCGTCTTACCAGACGGTGGGCCGCATCGCAGACGCGTTGGTGCATTCCTCGCTGCTCCCCTACACTTTCCTGATCGTCGGCCATGTCGAGTCCAATTCGAAGACGCGCGAGGCGAACGCGATCCTGAGCCAGCGCCGGGCAGATGCGATCCGCGACGTGCTGGTGAACACGTTCAAGATCTCGACCAAACGGCTGCATCCGATCGGCCTCGGTGAAGAGCAACTTCTCGACCGGGCCAAGCCGACATCCGCCGTCAACGGCCAGTTGCAGATCCTGACCTATGCCAGGTTGCCGGAAGAGCCTGCGCACCCTGCTGCGGCACCTGCGCCTGCGGCGAAAAAGCCCGCCAAGAAACGCTGAGCGCGTGCATCCCAGCGTCCAACGGAACCCTTTGAAGTTTTGACCATTTTGTGACCTGTCTCACAGCGCAACAGCACGGTTTCGCGCGACAATAGGGCCGGTTTGTGCACCGCCCGGTCAGGTGCTATAGGCTTTTTTCGTCCTTCCCCGAGCCTGTGCTGAACGAGAGCGAGATGGCTGGCTATTTTCAACGCCAACTGGCCGACTACGTCGAATATCATCGCGATCCCTGGAACTGCGCGATGCACGTGGTCGGCATCCTGCTGCTGTTCACCGGCGCCGTGCTGCCGCTGACCCTCGTGCATGTCTCCGTCTTCGGGATCGAGGTCAGCCTGGCGGTAATCATGGCGCTGCCCGTGCTGGTCTACTGGCTGATGCTGGACGCCGGGATCGGGTTCGCCATCCTGGTCGCGATGATCGTGCTGCTTTCGGTCGCAACCGCAATCGGCAATCAGGTCTCGCTCGCCATGATGTGGTCGATTTTTGCCGTGCTGATCGGCATTGGCGTCGCAGCGCAAATCGTCGGTCACAAGGTTTTCGAGGAACGGCAGCCGTCGATGGTCGACCACCCCACGCATTTACTGCTTGGACCGATGTTTGTCATGGCGAAATTATTCATTGCATTAGGCTTCCGTCGCGACCTTGCCGCGATTCTGGCGCCTCTTCCGGCCAATTCCCTTTCGACCCGATAACTTCCAGAAGCGAAACAGCAAACCGTCTTCATGGCTCTCGTACTGGTTACCGGTGGCAGCGGCTTCATCGGACATCATCTCGTAGAAGCGCTCCGCGCCCGCGGGCAGCGGGTGCGTGTCCTCGATGTCCGTCCGCCGGCCGCGGCGCACGCGGACGTTGAATATGCCCATGGCTCGGTGCTGGACCGCGATGCGGTCGATGCCGCGCTGGCAGGCGCCGATCAGGTCTATCACCTCGCCGGCCTCCCCGGCATGTGGGTCGCCAACAAGCAGGACTTTCACGAGGTCAATTGCCGCGGCACAGAAATCGTGCTCGCGGCCGCAATCAAGCGCGGCGTGTCGCGCTTCCTGCACTGCTCGACCGAATCGATCCTGTTCCCCTATTCCGACCTCAACGGTGTTCCCGCCGAAGAGGCGCTGCAGCCTGCCGATGCGATGCCCGGCGCCTATACGCGCTCGAAGTCGCTCGCGGAGCATTGTGCCGCGAAGGCCGCAGCAAGTGGCTTTCCGCTCGTGATCGGCACGCCGACCATGCCGATCGGTGCCGCCGACCACAATCTGACGCCGCCGACGGCGATGCTGTGGTACTTCCTCCAAAAGAAGGTGCAGCCGCATCTCAACTTCCTGGTCAACCTCGTCGACGTCCGCGACGTCGCGATGGGCCTCGTGCTAAGCATGGAACGCGGCCGGGTTGGCCAGCGCTACATTCTGGGCGGCGACTGCGTTCCGCTCGGCAACATCCTGCGGATGATGTCGGCGATGAGCGGCCGGCGGCAGTTTCCAATCGTCGTGCCCGGCAGGATCGCCGAGCTCTCCGCGGTCATGCTCGAATACATCGCCGATCGCATCACGCGCCGGCCGCCCAACGGCACTGCCGAGGGTGTGCGCATTGCGCTGGCCGCGAGCGACCTCTCGATCGGCAAGGCGCGCACCGAGCTCGGCTATTCGCCGCGTCCGATCGAGCCTGTGCTGCGCGAAACCATCACCCATCTTCTCGCCCGCAACGGTCAGTCGGCCTCCGGCGCGCTCGAGCATCACGCGCTCTCCTCGCGCGCGAGCTGAGCTTTCCGCCCAACGCAAAGAACCTTCATGTCCTTCGATTTCAGCAAGCTTCTCTCTGTCGCCTGGGGTGGTTGGACCACGACCTGGCCGACGCAACTGCTCGCCCTGATCTGGCTCGCCTGGCTCGTAAGCTGGGTCGGGGCCTCGTTCTGGCAAGGCCGCACCCAGAAGCAGGTGATGACGCTGGAATCCGGCCGCTATCGAATCCCGATCCTGGTCGGCGGCATCCTGTTCACGCCGTGGACGGCCGAAGTGCTGAACGAGAAGCCGCTCTGGGTCTTCAGCAACATCGGCGTCTACATCACGGCCCTGATCGTGCTCGCCGGCATCTCCTTCACCTGGTGGGGGCGGCTGCATCTCGGCAAGTTCTGGTCCAACACCATCACCCATAAGGAAGATCATCGCGTCGTCGACACGGGCCCCTACGGCATCGTGCGCCACCCGATCTATACCGGCCTGATCGCGGGCATGCTGGCGACCGGCATCGCGGTCGGCACCGTCACGGCAATCGTCGGCGCCATCCTGATCTCGCTCGGCATGTGGCAGAAGGGCCGGATGGAAGAGGTGTTCCTGTCGAAGGAACTGGGCGAAGACGCCTACGGCGCCTATTGCCGCCGCGTGCCGATGATCATTCCGTTCCTGTCGCCGCGGTGACGTAACCAGCCGCATATCGTCCGACGTCGTCCTGACGAAAGCTTGGCTATCTCCAGGACGACGCTGGGGAAGCAGTGCGTGGGACCGCATCAACCCTGCCTGTTATGAGGAACCACCGCTCCCTGCCCCGGTTACCCCACGACGCCTGCAACTAGCCGCAGAGCATCGCCATGTCGGATGCCTATGATTATTTTCGCGAGCACGCGATTGCCGCCGTCCGTAAGGCGCGGGCGTTGCCGCCCGGCCGGCCGAAGCGGAAGCAGCGCACGGTGGCGCGGGTCTATCACCTCCTGTCCAAGGAGGCCGCGCTTGCGCCGAACATCCATCATCTCGATGATTTTCGCGCGGCACGGCGGCTCGAGCGGCAGATCGGCCGCTGATCTTGGCGCATAGCCCGTCGGCGCTCGTCCCATGCAAATTCGATCGGCTGCCATTCCAATGGAATAGACCCTGACGACGCCCCGCACAGGTTGACGTCCGACCCGCCAGCCAGTTGGATGCGCGCGCAAACAGGGGCTTCTCATGACGTTTTCAGGCATCTTTGCGCAGTTGGTTGCGCTCCTCGGCGGCATCGCGCTGCAATGGCGGAAGCTATCGGGCACCGAGCCCGCACCCGCCTGGGGAGAGAAGCCTGCGATCCCCGAGGCCAAGCCGCAAGGCACGATCCCGACGCTCAAGATGCCGACCGCACGCGGCTGGAGCGCGGGCCAGAAGCCGTCCGTCGCGCCCGGGCTCCAGGTCAATGCGTTCGCGACCGGCCTCGATCATCCGCGCTGGATCGAGGTGCTGCCCAACGGCGATGTGCTGATCGCGGAAGCGACGCAGATCGCCAGCCCTCCGCGCACCGTGTTTCACTACGCGATGCAAGCGACGATGCGGCGCGCCGCCGCGCTCGGCGTTTCCGCCAACCGCATCACGCTGCTGCGCGACAGGGACGGTGACGGCGTTGCGGAGATTCGCGGCGCCTTCATGGAAAACCTCAGCCAGCCGTTCGGCATGGCGCTGGTCGGCGACACCTTCTATGTCGGCAACACCGACGGCGTGATGGCGTTTCCCTATGTCGCGGGCGCCGATCGCATCACTGCGCCGGGCAAAAGGCTCACCAATTTCAAGCCGGGCGGCCACTGGACCCGTAGCCTGCTTGCGAGCCCCGACGGCAAGAAGCTCTATGCCGGCGTCGGCTCGCTCAGCAACATCGCCGAGATGGGGATGGAGGTCGAACAAGGCCGCGCCGCGATCTATGAGCTCGACCTCGCCGCCGGCACGCATCGCATTTTTGCTGCCGGCCTGCGCAATCCGGTTGGCCTGGCTTGGGAGCCCACGACGGGCGTGCTCTGGACTGTCGTCAACGAGCGCGATGGGCTCGGCGACGAGACACCGCCGGACTATCTGACCTCGGTGCGCGACGGCGGTTTCTATGGCTGGCCCTATTGCTACTGGGGCAAGACGGTGGACGACCGCGTGCCGCAGGACCCGGCGATGGTCGCAAAGGCGCTGCAACCGGACTATGCGCTCGGCGGCCACACCGCTTCGCTCGGCCTGTGCTGGATGCCCGCGGGCACCCTGCCCGGCTTCCCCGACGGCATGGTGATCGGTCAGCACGGCTCGTGGAATCGCAGCAAGCTGTCCGGCTACAAGGTGGTGTTCATCCCGTTCGAGAACGGTCGTCCCTCCGGCCCCGCGCGCGACATCCTCTCGGGCTTCCTCGCGCCCGATGAGAAGGAATCCTACGGCCGCCCGGTCGGCGTCGCGATCGGCCCCGACAAGTCGCTATTGATGGCCGACGACGTCGGCAACGTGATCTGGCGCGTGACGGGCGCTTAGAGGATCACGTCCCAACGCAGAGCGTAGCGCGCTGCTTGCGCAGCAGCGCGATCACCGACAGCGCCGTGATCAACCCGGTCTTGGGATTTTCGGACGGGATGTTCTCGATTCCCATCGAGAAGCGTGCGGAATCTGCCTCGACCTCGATGCGGTGAACGTTGCGCGTCACGGTCGGGTCGGCCCAGATCTGCACTTGGGTGCGATCCGGCCCGACGCCGGCAAGCGACAGCGCGACCGCGACGTTGAGATTGGCCGGGAAACCCTTTGCGGCCTCGCGCGCGGTGCCTTCGAACAGCTTGAGCGGCTCGCGCAGCTTGTCGATATGGATGTTGTTTTCGAGGATGAACGGCGCGCCCTTCAAGCCGTCGATCGGCTTGCGCGTCACCATCTTCACCGAATGAATGGTGCCGATTGCGGCCGCATTGACGGCGTCGAGCCCGATCAGCGCGCCGGTCGGCACGATGATGCGGCCGCCATTGGCGCGGGCGACATCGACGAGATCGAAATTGTCGAGCAGCCCGCCGACGCTGACCACGAGCGCGGCCTTGCCGCGCCTGACCGCGGGCTCGACGATCTCGCGCAGATGCCGGCTCGGTGCACATTCCACCACGATGTCGGCGGCATCGCCGAGCTGATCCATCGACAGCACGGATGGTGCGCGCCGCAGGCCATTGAGAAACGCCCGATGCTTGACGGGATCTCGCACCGCGACCGCCGACAGTGTCAGTCCCTCGATACCTTGATCCAATGCAGATGCGATCTTGGTGCCGATCGAGCCCAATCCCGCGATGGCAATCCGCAAATCGCTCGAAGCCTTGTGTTCGGTCATCGCATCCCACTTTCTGGCTGGATTGATGTCATAGCGTATCGTTTTCTGTATAAGCCAGTGCGAATTGAGCTCGCCTTGCCAGTCCCCGGCCTGGACTGTGATCCGCCGCCGCAATCCCACCGATACGGAGCATCTCATGCGCACCCATTCGATCGCAGCCATCCCCGCGGACGGGATCGGTCCCGAAGTCATCTCCGCCGGAATCCGCGTGCTGGAGGCTCTGGCAAAACGCAGCGGCGACCTCGGCTTCAACGTCAAAACGTTCGACTGGGGCTCGGACTATTACAAGAAGCACGGCGTGATGATGCCGGCCGATGGGCTTACCGAGCTGAAAAAATTCGATGCGATCTATTTCGGCGCGGTCGGTGCGCCCGACGTGCCTGATCACATCACGCTGTGGGGGCTGCGCCTGCCGATCTGCCAGGGCTTTGACCAATACGCCAACGTGCGGCCGACAAAAATCCTGCCGGGCGTCGCCTCGCCGCTGCGCAATGTCGGCGTCGGCGATCTCGACTGGGTGATCGTGCGCGAGAATTCGGAAGGCGAATATGCCGGCATGGGGGGCCGCGCCCACAGGGGCCTGCCGGAAGAGGTCGGCACCGAAGTCGCGGTCTTCACCCGCGTCGGCGTCACCCGGATCATGCGCTATGCATTTGAGCTCGCGCGATCGCGCCCGCGCAAGCTGCTCACGGTCGTGACCAAGTCGAACGCGCAGCGCCATGGCATGGTGATGTGGGACGAGATCGCGGCCGAGGTCGCCGCTGATTTTCCCGACGTCAGCTGGGACAAGATGCTGGTCGATGCCATGACGGTGCGCATGACGCTGCATCCGAAGAGCCTCGACACGATCGTGGCGACCAATCTGCATGCCGACATCCTCTCGGATCTCGCCGGCGCACTGGCGGGCAGTCTCGGCGTGGCGCCGACCGGCAACATCGATCCGCAGCGCCGCTTCCCCTCGATGTTCGAGCCGATCCACGGTTCCGCCTTCGACATCACCGGCAAGGGCATCGCCAATCCGGTCGCAACGTTTTGGACCGGCGCGCAGATGCTCGAGCATCTCGGCGAGAAGGATGCGGCGAGCCGGCTGATGGCCGCCGTCGAGCGCGTCTGCGCAGCCGGCGTGCTGACGCCCGATGTCGGCGGCAAGGCGACGACGAAGGAAGTGACGGATGCCGTGATCGATGCGATCCACGGGTCGAACGTCTGATCGCCACTCTCCGTGATGGCCGAGCTTGTCCTCGGCCATCCACGACCTTTCGTGCGGCACCAAGAACGTGGATGCCCGGGACGAGCCCGGGCGTGACGAATTTGCGGAACAGCCGGACACTCAATGAATGCTGCTTTCGCAGCGATGATGCGCTCTACCTCCGCCCCGCGGGAGCCGCCGGCGGCGTCGCCATCGCGGCGGCCGGCGCCGGAGGGGTGAGGTGGCGCGGAACGATGATGGTCTGGCCCGGGACGAGCTGCGCGTTCTCCGGCAATGAATTGCTCTGCGCGAGCGACCACAGCGGCACGCGGTTGGCAGCGGCGATGCTCTCCATGGTGTCGCCGCGACGAATCGGCAGCCGAACTCCGCTATCCCACAACTCGACCAGTGCATCGCCGGGCACGAGATAGCGCAGCGGCACGGCGTCAGCCTGGGCCTGCGGTGGGATGCGCGGCAACTGCGTCACCATCTCGACGATCTGGCGATGGATGTCGTCGGACTTCTCGATGTTGATGTGCGAGACGCGCGCGTTTTCCTTCAGATCATAGCTCGCGTAATGGCCGCGAAAACCGGGCACCGCCACGACGTCGCCGCCGCCCAGCACGCTGTCGGACAGGAAGATGTTGATGAAGCGTTCGACATTGAGCGGGACGTCGCCGGTCGCATGCGCGGGATCGATGGCGATGACAAGGCTGATCGGGACGTTCTCCTTCGCCGCCATCTCGGAGATGACGATCGAGCACAGCCCGCCCATGGAATGGCCGACCAGCACGATCGGTGCCGCCTTCTCCTTGTAGCTGGCGATGACACGGTTGCCGATCAGCCGGCACAGGGTGAATTCATAGACATCGGCCGAGAAGCCGGCCTGGGTCAGTTTCTCGCCGAGCCGGTCCATGCCGGTCGAGAAGATCGGGCCCATGGCGCCGCGGAACAGGTAGACCCTCGGCGGCGGCAATGGCTCGAACGGGGGCGGCGGCGGCGCGGCGGGGACGGCCGCGGTGGCCTTGGACTTGGCCGGTGAGGCCGCGGCCATGCCGCTGCTCATGGCGAGCAGCGCAACCGCGGCCAGCGCGACTAGTCGCCTCAAATGAATCATCAGTCCACCAGTCCCACCACGGAAGGCAACAGCCTCCCTGCCGGGCTTAGTGACCACCGATTGGGTGGATTTTGGGGCACGGGAACCGGCTGCCCCCCTCGCAAATTCTATCGAGCTGCCGCGTATCCGCGGGAGATGACAGGCTTTGCGACGATCGGCCTCAGGCCGGCGTCGCGAGACGCTAAAGCGGCAGAATCCGGTTCAAGAGGTCGAGCAGCATGCGCTGCTCCGCCTTGCGGCGGCGGCGTGATCCCGGCGCATCGCAAGGTGCTGCTGTTCATGGCTTCCACCAACCGCGATCCCGCACGCTGGGACAGAGCCGACCGCTTCGACGTCGAGCGGGTTGCGACGGGCCATGTCGCCTTCGGCGCCGGCATCCACGCCTGCGTCGGCCAGATGATCGCGCGTCTGGAAGGCGAATTGATCTTAAGCGAGCTCGCAAGGCGCGTGAAGACCATCGAGCTCACGGCAGAGCCGAGGCGCAGGCTCAACAATTCGCTGCGCGGCCTTGCGAGCATGCCGGTGCGGGTGATGGCGGCCTAGTTCCTGGCCGGAGCCGTTGCCGCCGCCGAGCGCGCTGACCGCGGCACACCGGGCTCCGCAACCGGCACAGCCGGGGCGCGCGAGCGCATGATCGCGGCGTTGATTTCCGCGATGACGCGGCGCTGGATCGCCTCGTTCTTGTCGATCGAGATGTGGCCAACACCGGTGCCGCGAACATCGACATTGTCGAGCTTGCCCCGCAGGCCAGCCGCGGCCCGCACCGGCTCGCCGGGACCATCGCCGATATAGATGTTGATGTAGCGCTCGGCGCCGGTCGAGAGCTTGGTCTTGAACACGGAGTCGAGGCCTATCGCGAGCTTCACGGGAACGCCGAGCTGGTTCAGCTTGGCGATCATGTCCGGCAGCGCGGTCGCGCCCGAGGAATGGCCGACCAGGATGATGGTCTTGAGGCGGCCGGCCTTGTAGGCGATCGCCGCTTCATCGGCGAGCGAGGACCACGAGACGAAGTTGGCGACGGTCACCGGGATGCCCTGCGCCTGGAGCCGGGCGCCAATCGTGTCGAGCCCGAGCGAGAAGATGTTGAGCACGCCACGAAGCAGGTAGACATGCGTGGTCGCTGCCGCTGCCTGGCTCGGCGCGGCCTTGGCGCCGGTCGGGCTTATGGCAACAGCTGACAGCAGAAGCAGGCCCATCGCCCATATGCGGAGGGCGGACAACTGGCTGGCGCCGGCGGTGTGACGGCCGTTCGGTCTCATCGATGTTTTCCCTGGGGACGATACGCTTCGCGATTGGTCGGAATCGTAGCCACGGCCTGCTCGCAGACGCAACAAAGAGCCGCGTGAGCGACAATCTTAGCCGCGCTCCGTGACCATCGCGCAACACTCGCCTGAAACCTGCCACCGAAGGGCCTGTTTTGAGACCATTTTTCTCTGAGCAATTGCGACCCGGCAACGGCGTTCCTATCTCATGGCTCCGCTGGCCCGCCCTCCCGGGACGGGTTCCAGCCTCCCTCCCCAGCCTTTGCCCTCAGCCTTGCGGCCATCATGTCCCCTATCATTTCCGTCGCCAATCTGTCGAAAACCTATGGGTCCGGCTTCAAGGCGCTCAAGAACGTCAATCTCGACATCAAGCGCGGCGAGATCTTTGCGCTGCTCGGCCCCAACGGCGCCGGCAAGACCACGCTAATCTCGATCATTTGCGGCATCGCCAACCCGAGCGAGGGCAACGTTCTCGTCGGCGGCGAGAACATCCAGACCTCCTACCGCAAGGCGCGCTCGCTGATCGGCCTCGTGCCGCAGGAATTGCACACCGACGCGTTCGAGAGCGTGTGGGCGACCGTGAGCTTCTCCCGCGGCCTGTTCGGCAAGCCGAAGAATCCTGGTCACATCGAGAAGGTCCTCAAGGATCTCTCGCTATGGGACAAGAAGGACAACAAGATCATCACGCTCTCCGGCGGCATGAAGCGCCGCGTGATGATCGCCAAAGCACTGTCGCACGAGCCGCAGATCCTGTTCCTGGACGAGCCCACCGCCGGCGTCGACGTCGAGCTGCGCAAGGGCATGTGGGAGGTCGTGCGCGGCCTTCAGCAGTCCGGCGTCACCATCATCCTCACCACGCACTACATCGAGGAAGCCGAGGAGATGGCCGACCGCATCGGCGTCATCAACAAGGGCGAGATCGTGCTGGTCGAGGACAAAACGACCTTGATGCAGAAGCTCGGCAAGAAGCGGCTGACGCTGCATTTGCAGGGCAAGCTCGACGCGCTGCCGCAGAGCCTCAGCCATTATAAGCTCGACCTGTGCGATTCCGGCGCGACGCTGGTCTACGACTACGACACCAAGGGTGATCGCACCGGCATCACCAGCCTGCTCAGCGACCTCCGCACCGCGGGCATCCGCTTCAACGATCTCGACACGACGCAATCGTCGCTCGAGGACATCTTCGTCGATCTCGTGAGGACGTCATGAATCACCGCGCCATCCGCGCCATCTACCTGTTCGAAATGGCGCGCACCTGGCGCACGCTGCTGCAAAGCATCGTCTCGCCGGTGGTCTCGACCTCGCTCTATTTCGTGGTGTTCGGCGCCGCGATCGGCTCGCGCATCAGTCAGGTCGAGGGCGTCAGCTATGGCACCTTCATCGTGCCGGGCCTGATCATGCTCTCGGTGCTGACGCAGAGCATCGCGAATGCCTCATTCGGCATCTACTTCCCGAAATTTACCGGAACGATCTATGAAATCCTGTCGGCGCCAATCTCCTATTTCGAGATCGTGCTCGGCTATGTCGGCGCCGCCGCGACCAAGTCGATTATCCTCGGCCTGATCATCCTCGCCACCGCCGGGCTGTTCGTTCCATTGCATATTCACCATCCGGTCTGGATGCTGGCCTTCCTGGTGCTGACGGCGGTGACGTTCAGCCTGTTCGGTTTCATCATCGGCATCTGGGCCGACGGCTTCGAGAAGCTGCAGATGATCCCGATGCTGGTGGTGACGCCGCTGACCTTCCTCGGCGGCAGCTTCTACTCCATCGACATGCTGCCGGCCGGCTGGCGCACGGTGGCGCTGCTCAACCCGGTCGTCTATCTGATCTCGGGCTTCCGCTGGAGCTTCTACGAGATCGCGGATGTCAGCGTGTCCGTCAGCGTCGGCATGACGCTGGCATTCCTGGTGGCCTGCCTGATCGTGATCTGGTGGATTTTCCGCACGGGGTATCGGCTGAAGAATTGAGCCTGCCGTCATTCCGGGCGTGCGAAGCACGAGCCGGAATCCATCGTGCAGCAGAGTTGGTCGATGAATAGATACCGGGTTCGCCACTGCGTGGCGCTCCGGAATGACGAGGTGAGTTACCAATCGCCCCTTTGCCGGCGTTGTGAATGCACGTCCGGCTCGCGAAAATGTCAGCGCTGCCGGCCCCGTGCGGCACAAAGTGGCCTTGCTTACATCAGGCATGACGTTAACGATGGGCAGGCAGGCCACTGGAACCAACGCCGAATGACAGGCATAATGCACGCCGGGGACGGAGAGCCGCGGCGCCTAGCGTGAACAGGCCGGAGGCCGGAAGTCAGATGCGTACATTTTTGATTGCTTTCACATCCCTGATGCTTTTGAGCGCGGGCGCCGCGCACGCCAAGGTCGAGATCACCATCGACAAGGACAATCAGCAGATGACCGTCGCCGTCGACGGCGTCGCGCGCTATCACTGGCCGGTGTCGACCGGCATCCCCTCGCGCGAGACGCCGAACGGCGCGTTCCGCGCCTTCCGCATGGAAGAGGATCACTATTCCAAGGAATTCGACGACGCGCCGATGCCGCACGCGATCTTCTTCACCAAGGTGGGGCACGCCATCCACGGCACCGACTCGGTCGGCCGGCTCGGCTCGCCGGCTTCGCATGGCTGCGTGCGGCTGTCGCGTCAGAATGCCTCGACGCTCTACGCCTTGGTGCAGCAACAGGGCGTGCTCAACACCACGGTGACGTTGACCGGCTCGGCACAGGTGGCACTGGCGCGCAATCCGCGCGGCCGCAATCCCACCGCGGTCGCGCGCGCTCCGCAGCAGCCACCCGAAGAGCAATACAGCGCGGCCGGCGATCCCGTAAATCTCACACCGCCGGCGCAAGCCTCGCGCCGCTACATGCCGCAGGACGACAATTACATCTATCCCGCCGACGGCAGCGATACCGGCGCGCGCTACCCGGCACCGCGCCCGATCACGCGCCCCTATGGCACGCAGGCTTATCAGCAACTGCCGCAGCCAACCTACGACCAGGGCTATGGCCAGCAGGGCTACTATTATCAGCAGCAGCCCCGGCAGGTTTATCAGCCGCGCGGCTATTACTATCAGAACTGACGCTATCGCGTTCCCTCCCCGACCGAGGCACCATGCCGTCACGTGCCACGACCATTCTGCCTGTGCTCTGGGCTTTGCTAGCGGGACCGGCCATGGGATTCGACCTCGAGGCGCATCGCGGCGGGCGGGCGCTGCTGCCGGAAAACACCCTGCCGGCCTTCGCCAACGCGCTGTCGATGGGCGTAGACACGCTCGAACTCGATGTCGGCGTGACTGCCGACGGCGAAGTCGTCGTCTCGCATGAGCGCGGGCTCAATCCGGATCTCACGCGCGGCCCCGACGGGGCCTAGATCACTCCGCCCGGCATCCCGTTCGTGAAACTCCGGCTTGACGAGGTCAGGACCTACGACGTCGGCCGGATCCGGCCGGACAGTGCGTACGCGAAGCAATTTCCCGATCAGCGGGCCATACCGGGGACACGCATTCCCACCTTGAGCGAGCTGTTCGCGCTGGTGCGCAAGTCCGGCAACATGCGCGTGCGCTTCAACATCGAAACCAAGATCGATCCGAACCATCCGGACGAAACGCTCGACCCGCAGGGTTTCGTCACCAGGCTGCTCAGTCTGATCGAGGCCGAACAGTTTTCCGAGCGTGTCATGATCCAGTCGTTCGACTGGAGAACGTTACAGCTCGTGCAGCAGCAAGCACCGAAAATACCAACCGTGTACCTCACGCTCCAGCGCGGGTCAGGCCAGACGGTGGCGCTCGACAAAGCCACCAACTGGACGGCGGGCTTCAGTCCTGCGGATCACGGCGGCTCGCTGCCGCGGACGATCAAGGCCGCGGGTGGCGCGGTCTGGTCGCCTTATTTGGGCGATGTGACCGGGGCGCTCATCTCGGAGGCCCGGGGACTTGGATTGCGCGTCGTGGTGTGGACGGTCAACAAGCCCGACGACATGGCGCGGATGATCGAGCTCGGCGTCGATGGCATCATCTCCGACAGGCCGGACTTGTTGCGGCAGATCGCCGGCGAGAAAGGAATTGCGTTGCCGGCGGGGACGCCGGTGGCGCCGTAAGGTTTATCTGTCTTCATGCCCGGGCTTGTCCCGGCCATTCACGCGTTCCGTCGTCGTCCGAAGAACGCGGATGCCCGGGACAAGCCCGGGCATGACGACCTCTTGTGGATCTGCGCGCCATACCTTCGGCCGCCCTACTCCCCGTCCCGCAAGCGCCGATACAGTGCACCCAGAATATTGGAATAGTCGTCGGTCCAGACCCGCATCCTGTCGTCAGCTTCGGTCTGCTCCCATGACTTCGAGGAAGCCAGCCTGCCGATGTCCGCCTCCTCCCGCGCGGAGATGACGACGTCGGTCGAGAAGATGTAATCGGAATCGCGCCCGGAATCCTCGTTGAAGACCCAGCTCGTGAGATCGTTGGCATCGGCAATGCCGACCACGACGGTCTCGAGATCGAGATGCCGGTTGGAGACGTGCATCACCACGGCGCCATGCGGGGCGAGCTTGTCCTTGTAGATCTTCATCGCCTCCTTGGTCGCAAGGTGAATCGGGATCGCATCGGACGAATAGGCATCGACGATGATGAGGTCGTAGGCGCCGTCGGGCTCCTTTGCGAAGGTGAGCCGCGCATCGCCGATCACAGGCTTCAGATCCGGCAGACAGCTCGAGATGTAGCGGAAATTCCTGGGGTCGCGCGCTGCGTCGACCATGGATTGGTCGATCTCGAAGAACTTCCAACTCTCGCCGGGTTCAGCAGCACAGGCAAGCGTGCCGGAGCCGACACCGATCGCAGCAACCTTCAGTGGCGCGCCCTTGCGCTCGCGGATCGCGCTGACGGCCTGACCGATGCCGCCGTCCTTGTGATAGTAGGTGATCGGCTCGGGCCGGCCGACGACCGGCGTGCCATCATTGTTGCGGAAGCGCTCCGCGCCGTGGATCGTGGTGCCGTGCATCAGCACGTGGAAGTAACCGCCGGGCGTCACCACGATCTTGTGCACGCCGAAGAAGCTGCGCACGGTCGTGACGCGTCCCTCGTCTGCGGGATAGACCCGGATCAACGCCAACGCGAGTGCGACGGTCGCAAAGATCTTCCAGCGGCCGGCATTGAGCGTCAGCGCCAGAAGAGCTGCCAGCACGCCGACGGCGCCGGCGATCCAGACGCGATGATCCTCGAACCAGGTCGAGAGGTCGCCCGTCGTAGTGGACGGCGCGACGAGCGCCACCGCGAGCGCGGCGAGCGCCAGCCAGTACCATTTGACGATGCCCGCCAGCCGCTCGTTCGCCGGCGGCCGGCACAGCGCGGCGAGCGCAATCAGGATCGGGTATTCGGCGACCCACGAGAAGGTGAACGGCGCGACGAGCCCTGCGAACAGGCCGCCGACCATGCCGCCGAACGACAGCGCGACATAGAAGCCGGTGAGATATTTGGCTGCCGGCCGCGTCCGCGCCAGTTCGCCGTGGCAGGCCATGGCGATGAGGAAGAAGCACAATTGATGACCGCCGAGCGTGAGCAGCAGATTCTGCTCCCCGCCGAAAGCCAGCAGGACAACCACGCCTGCGATCGCCACCGGCTGGAGCATCAGCATCCATTTGTGCGGCAGCAGCGGACGCGACTGGAACACGACGACCCAGGTGAGCAGATACAGGGACAGCGGCAGCACCCACAGAAGCGGTGCCGCCGCGACATCGGTGGAGATGTGCGCGGTCACCGCGATGAGCAGACCCGACGGTACCGCGGCCAGGAAGATCCAGCGCAGCCGCGTCACCAGAGAAGGCGCCGACGCATTGCCCTCCTCCGCTCGCGCATCGACCACCGTCAGCTGCGGCGAGCGCAACAGCAGCACGCCGCAGGCAGCGATCAGCAGGATCAGAAGGCCATAGCCGGCGGTCCACAACCGGTTCTGCGTGTGCAGCGTGAACATCGGCTCCAGCAGGAACGGATAGGACAAAAGCGCGAGGAAGCTGCCGATGTTGGAGGAGGCATAGAGGAAATAGGGATCGTGCCCGGCGGGATGGCCGGTGCGGACGAACCAGGCTTGCAACAGCGGATTGTTGGCGGCGAGCGCGAAGAGCGGCAGGCCGATCGAGACCACGAACAGGCCGAGCAGCCAGACCGCATAGCCCGAAGCGGGCGGCTCGCCATAGGCGGAGGCGATGCCGAGCGGCAGGGTCGCCAAGGCCGCGATCAGCAGCACCAGATGCACTGCGACCGGAACGATGCGGCTTTTGACCTGCATCAACAGATGCGCATAGGCGTAACCCGCCAGCAGCAGCGACTGGAAGAACACCATCGCGACCGACCACACCGCCGGCGAGCCGCCGAGCCGCGGCAGCACCATCTTGGTGAACAGCGGCTGCACCGAGAACAGCAAGAGCGCGCTGACGAAGATCGCGGCGGTGTAGACCGTCAGCAACAGCCGGTTGCGCGATGAGGACGACTGCTCCGTGGCGGCGGGTTGCACGATCGAATCCATGGAAGCTCCGGCAAGCGTTTTCCAGCGAAGTGGGCACCCGTTCGCGCGAGAGCACGCGTCGGACGATGCCCCCGGCGGGCGCCGGATGGGCGCAATGGAGCACAAGGCGCCTGAACGGGCAATAAAGGCGCTCCCGATGTTGCAGCGGGGAATGCTTGATATACAGATGTCGTCCCGGGGCGATGCGAAGCATCGAACCCGGAACCTGGAGATTCCGGGCCGCGCTCCGCGCGCCCGGGATGACGGCGGATTGGACTTGAACCCTTCATGACAGAGACCGACGTCATCATCATCGGCGCTGGCCATAACGGCCTCACCTGCGCAGCCTACCTCGCGGCGGCAGGTCTGCGCGTGCGCGTGGTCGAGCGCCGCAAGGTGATCGGCGGAGCGGCGGTGACAGAGGAATTTCACCCCGGATTCCGAAATTCGGTCGCCGCCTACACCGTGAGCCTGCTCAATCCGCAGGTGATCCGCGACTTGAATCTTGCGGAACAAGGCCTGCGCATCGTCGAACGGCGCGCGCAGAATTTTCTGCCCGCGCCCGACGGCAGCTATCTCCTCACCGGCGAGGGGCGGACGAAGGATTCCGTCGCGCGGCTGAACGCGCATGACGCCGATGCGCTCGACGGTTTCACGCGTGAGCTGGAAGAGATTGCCGACGTGCTCAGGCAGTTCGTGCTGCGCGCGCCGCCGAACCTGCTTGACGGCTTTGGCACGAGCGCGATCCGCGAGGCCGTGAATGCGTTAAAGACGGCCAACATTCTGCGCGGGCTGACGCTGGAGCAGAGCCGCAGCCTGCTCGACCTCTTCACCCGCTCCGCCGGCGAGATGCTGGACGAGCGTTTCGAGCATGATCTTGTCAAGGCGCTGTTCGGCTTCGATGCTATCGTCGGCAATTATGCCAGTCCCTACGCGGCGGGTTCGGCCTATGTGATGCTGCATCACGCCTTCGGCGAGGTGAACGGCAAGAAGGGCGTCTGGGGCCACGCCATCGGCGGCATGGGCGCGATCACGCAGGCGATGGCGCGCACTGCGCGCGATCGGGGCGTCGCGATCGATACCGACGCGGGCGTGCGCGAGATCATCGTCGAGCGCGACCGCGCGGTCGGCGTGGTGCTGGAGAACGGCGCCGCCATCCGCGCCAAATATGTCGCAGCCAACGTCAACCCCAAACTGCTCTATACGCGGCTGGTTGCGGCCGACGCCCTGCCCCAAGACTTCCTGGCCCGCATCCGGCACTGGAAGAACGGCTCCGGCACCTTCCGCATGAACGTGGCGCTGGACCGCCTGCCCTCGTTCACGGCGCTCCCCGGTCAGGGCGATCATCTCACCTCGGGCATCATCCTGGCACCGAGCCTCGGCTACATGGACCGCGCGTATCACGATGCGCGCGCGCAGGGCTGGAGCCGTGAACCTGTCGTCGAGATGCTGATCCCCTCGACGCTGGACGACACGCTGGCGCCCGAAGGCAAACATGTCGCGAGCTTATTCTGCCAGCATGTCGCGCCGGAGCTTCCTGCTGGAAAGTCCTGGGACGACCATCGTGACGAGGTCGCCGATCTCATGATCGCGACGGTGGACAAATATGCCCCGGGCTTTGCGGCGAGCGTGCTCGGCCGCCAGATCCTCTCGCCGCTCGATCTTGAGCGGCAATTCGGCCTGTTGGGTGGAGACATCTTCCACGGCGCGCTGACGCTGAACCAGCTGTTCTCGGCGCGGCCGATGCTGGGCCATGCCGACTATCGCGGCCCGCTGAAAGGCCTCTACCATTGCGGCTCCGGCGCCCATCCTGGCGGCGGTGTCACCGGCGCTCCCGGCCACAACGCCGCACAGGTGATCTTGAGGGATCACCGCTCGCTGTTCGGAAGCCGTGGATAGGTCTGTGGACGAGCTGTGGATCGCCTGTCGAGGTCTGTGGTTCAGGAAGAGGATGCCTGGGGACGGGCGGGCGGGACAGGCCTGGGGAAAGACAGTGGAGAACTAAGGGGCCATTGCGGGAAAAAGTTCGTGGATAGGCGTCGTATAAGGTGCGGATAACCTGTGGAGACCGCTCGATAGCACATGTCGCAAAACGACCTCGCCCGCCAGGGGGCAATCCCCCTCGCGGGCGCTGGGTCAAAAACAGCCTATGAAGAAAAGTAGCCCCCGCCGGGAAATGGGAAGCGGAAATTACTTCAAAGAGGTGCTAATCGAACCGAACTTCTCGTTCAGGCTGGTGCCCAGGCTGTTCACCACGGTGATGATCGCGAGGGCAATACCGGCTGCGATCAAGCCGTATTCGATCGCAGTTGCACCGGACTCGTCCGACCAGAACTTCTGAACCATGCGCTTCAAGATTTGCCTCCGTTTCCATTTCAAGCTGTGTTGGCGCCGCCAAACATCCGGAAATTTACGGCATACGACCTACGGCCCGGTTAATCTGAGAGCTGCAACTTGTGCTGAAAATTGGGACTAAAAACTGCAAAAATTGAACCCGACGGAACCTTAGGATGCAGCCCTCCCCTACCCATCGCGCCAGCTTCTCGATCGGCAGCGAGGCCGCCGCCAGGCGCGTCGTCGACCTGCTCACCGAGGTGTTTTTCGAGGCGGATGCGGCGGTCGCTGCTTTCGAGCGGCCCGACGGCCAATGGGACGTCACCCTGCATTTTGCCGCCGCGCCGGACCAAGCATGGCTGCGCGAACTCGTTGCAACTTCAGCAGGAAATGAGATCGCACAGACGCTCGCCTTCGATCTCGTCGAAGCCAAGGACTGGGTCAAAGCGAGCCTGGAAGACCTCGTCCCCGTCCCGGCCGGCCGTTTCATCGTGCACGGCAGCCATGACCGCGACCGCGTGGCGGCGAACAAGCTCGCCATCGAGATCGAGGCGGCGCTCGCCTTCGGCACCGGCCACCACGGCACGACCCGCGGCTGTTTACTGCTGCTTGACCATGTCCTGAAGAGTTCCCGGCCGCGCAACTTGCTCGACCTCGGTACCGGGACCGGCGTGCTGGCGATCGCAGCCGCGAAGGCGTTGCACCGCGCCGTGCTTGCCTCCGACATCGATCCGCCCGCGGTGCGGGTGGCGGCCGAGAACGCGGCGCTAAATGAAGTTGGCAACCATGTGCGGGTGATCCGCGCCACCGGCTTCGCCGCGGCGGAGTTCGGCAAATGGGGTCCGTTCGACCTGGTGCTGGCCAACATCCTTGCCAATCCATTGCGGCAATTGGCGGGTCCGATGGCGCGGCATCTCGCAGCCGGCGCCTGCGTCATCCTTTCCGGCCTGTTGACGCATCAGGCCACCGCCGTGATCGCCGCCTACCGCGCGCGCGGCCTCGTGCCGCTGCGGCACCTGCGGATCGAGGGATGGAGCAGTCTATTGCTGCGGAAGATGGGGTGACTGGTCGAAGCTGCCCTAGGTTGGGCCAAACGCAGCGTGTCCACCAACCTCATTCGCGAACGCCCACTACTCCCCCGGCTTCTCGTCCTGGCGCGTCGCGCGCTCGTCCTGCAACGCCCGCCTCGCGCGGCGTTCGGCGAAACGATCGATCATCTGGCTGATGAGGCCGCGCGGCTTCTTCGGTGTCGCCGCAGCCGGCGCGCGGCGCACCGGCGGCGAAATCTTCTCAAACGTGAATGATGGCATCGTGTGTCCCCTCGCCGTTGAGATGAACCACCTGCTCGAATTTCCCTGTTATCCGGACGAAGCGCAACTGCCGCACCCTTTACTCCACTCAATTCGAATGGAACCATTTCAAGCACAGTCCATGCCAGATGCGACGCAAATGCGTCTAGATTGCGGACTGATCCCCATCATCCTAAAGTGATCCACCATGTTCGAAGCGCACTTCCAAACATTCGAGGAGCCCGAGGCCGGCGTCGCATTGGCGGCGCGCCTCGCTGCGCTCCGCGAAGAACTCGCCCGCCGCAAGCTGACAGGGTTCGTCATCCCACGCGCCGACCAGCAGCAGAATGAATATGTGCCGCCGTCGGAAGAGCGGCTCGCCTGGCTGACCGGCTTCACTGGATCGGCTGGATTGGCGGTGGTGCTGACCCAGGAGGCCGCGATTTTCGTCGACGGCCGCTATACGCTCCAGGCCGCCAAGCAGGTCGACGCCAGGGCTTGGGCGGTGGAATCGCTGATCGATCCGCCGCCGGAGAGCTGGGTGTCGGCGCACCTGAAGCCCGGCGAGCGCCTCGGATTTGATCCATGGCTGCACACTTCTTCAGCAGCCGAGCGCCTGTCCGCTGCCTGCGCCAAGGCCGGCGCCGAGCTGGTTGCGGTCGACAGCAATCCCGTTGACGCGATCTGGCAGGACCGACCGCAGCCTCCCCTCACGCCGGTGACCGTGCACGGAATGCAACATGCCGGCCTCACTGAAGCCGACAAGCTGACCCAGATCAGAAGCGAGATCGACAAGCTCGGCGTCGACGCGCTGGTGGTGTCGGACAGCCATGCCGTGGCCTGGACCTTCAACATCCGTGGTGCCGACGTTGCGCATACGCCGCTGCCGCTGTCCTACGCGCTGGTGCCGAAGGACGGACGGCCGACGATCTTCATCGACCAGCGCAAGCTCTCCAACAGCACGCGCGACCATCTCGAACAGTCCGCCGACGTCCGTGAGCCCGATGCGATGGCGCCGACGCTGATGGCGCTGGCCAAGAGCGGCGCCGCAATCGCGCTCGACAATGCCACCGCAGCCGACGCGCTCAGCCGGCTGATTGCAGGCGCCGGCGGCAAGCCGGTGCGCGGCAGCGACCCGATCGCGCTGCTCAAGGCGGTGAAGAACGCAACCGAGATCAAGGGCACGAAGACGGCACATGTGCGCGACGCCGTGGCGCTGGCGCGCTTCCTCGCGTGGATCGATCGCGAGGCACCGAGCGGCAAGCTCACCGAGATCGACGCGGTCGAGGCGCTGGAGACATTCCGCCGCGACACCGGTGCGCTGAAGGACGTCTCGTTCCCGACCATCTCGGGCACTGGCCCGAACGGCGCCATCGTGCACTACCGCGTCACCCGCAAGAGCAACCGCCGGATCACCCCCGGCGACCTGCTGCTGATCGATTCCGGCGCGCAGTATGAAGACGGCACCACCGACGTCACCCGCACGATGGCCGTGGGCGAACCGACGGCGGAGATGCGCGACCGCTTCACCCGCGTCCTGCGCGGCCATATCGCGATTGCGCGCGCGGTCTTTCCCGACGGCACCACGGGCGCGCAGCTCGATACGCTCGCGCGGCAATATCTCTGGGCCGCCGGCGTCGATTTCGAGCATGGCACCGGCCACGGCGTCGGCAGCTATCTCTCGGTGCACGAGGGGCCGGCGCGGATCTCGAAGCTCGGCACCACGCCGCTGAAGCGCGGCATGATCCTGTCCAACGAGCCGGGCTACTACAAGACCGGCGGTTTCGGCATCCGCATCGAGAACCTCGAACTGGTGGTCGCCGCCGACATCAAGGGTGCCGAGAAGCCGATGAATGCATTCGAGACGCTGACGCTGGCGCCGATCGACCGCCGGCTGATCGATGTGGCGATGCTGGCCAAAGACGAACTCGACTGGCTCAATGCCTACCACGGCCGCGTCCGGGCCGAGGTGCGGCCGGCCCTGGACGAGGCGAGCAAGGCCTGGCTCGATCAGGCGACGGCGGAGTTGATGGCGTAATGCGCATGGCGCCGCACGCGCTACGCAACTCTCCTCGCCCCACCGAGCTGTCATGCCCCGCGAAGGCGGGGCATCCAGTACGCCGCGGCTTCTCCGCATAGCACGACTGCCTCTGGAATACTGGATTCCCCGCCTTCGCGGGGAATGACAACTAGAGTGGCGCACGGGCAACGCGCCCAGTCGATCGCGATCACCCTCACCATAACCATCCCGGAATCCGTATAGCCGCATTCCGAAACGCCGATATCCGCCTTGCCCGAGCAAGCTACAGTCCGACTCGCATTTTGAAGAGACGGATACGCATGCATGGCATGATCAGCAAGCCGCCGGGAGCGGCGACCAACCTCGCGACGTCGCGCTTGGTGCTGCTGCTCTTGGTGGTCATGACCGGGATCGCGCCGATCTCGCTCTACATGCTCGTTCCGGCACTGCCGGTGCTGGCGACCAATTTCGGCAGCGACATCTCGATCGCGCAGATGACAGTGTCGCTCTACATGGTCGGCATCGCGCTGTCGCAGCTCATCATGGGGCCGCTGTCGGACAGGTTCGGCCGGCGTCCGGTGCTGCTCGGCGGGCTGGCGCTGATGATCGCGGCCAGCATCGCCTGCATCTTCGCGCAAGACCTGCCGCAGCTGATCGCCGCCCGTTTCTTCCAGGCGCTCGGCGGCGCCTCCGGCATGGTGATCAGCCGCGCCATCATCCGCGACATCTATGAGCGCGACCGCGTCGCCTCGATGATCAGTCTCGTGGTCGCGGCTCTGATGATCGGACAGATGGTTTCCCCGCTCACCGGCGGCTTAATCGAGACCGCGTTCGGCTGGCGCGCGATCTTCTACGCCATCACGATCGCCGCGACCATCGTCGCCGTCGGCATCGCGGTCGCACTGCCCGAGACGCGCCGCAACCGTGCCGCCGGCAGCGGCTTTCGCGGCGACGTCGGCATCCTGTTCCGCAACCGCGCCTTCGTAGGCTATGTGATGTGCCAGGTGCTGGCCTCGCAGATCATCTTCACCTTCGCCGGCGGCGGCCCCTATATCGTGGTGACGCAGATGGGCCGCAGCAGCGCCGAATACGGCGGATGGTTTGCGACCACGGGTTTCGCGTATCTCATCGGCAATCTCCTTTGCGTGCGCTTTGCGCCGCGGCACTCGCTGGGGAAGCTGATCTGGTTCGGGCTTGCCCTCCAGCTCTGCGGCAGCCTGCTGAACCTGATATGGAGCTTCGCCGGCTGGAACGAAGCGCCCGGCTGGCTGTTCGGCACCCAGATGATCGTGATGGTCGGCAATGCCTTCGTGATGGCGAATTCGGCCGCCGGCGCCATCAGCATCCGTCCCGAAGCCGCCGGCACCGCCTCGGGCGCGATGGGCTTCCTCCAACAGGGTATCGGCGCACTGATGTCGCAATTCGGCGCCTATCTTGGCGGTCACTCCGCCACCACGCTGCCGCTGACCTCCGCGGTCCTCGCGATCTCGCTGCTCTGCGCCTGCATGATGATGTTCGTCGTGCCCCGCCGGGAGATGGTGGTGAGCGAGACCCTGATCGGGCAAGCGGAAGAGGAAGAGAGCGGGATGATGTGAGGGACGGCTCGTCGGCTCGCAACGACGAAGAAAACCTCACTCCCCGATCAGCTTCAGCCACTCGTCCTCGGTCAGTACCTTGACACCGTGCTTATTGGCTTCGGCGAGCTTCGAGCCTGCGCCCGGACCGGCGACCACGAGATCGGTCTTCTTCGACACCGATCCCGACACCTTTGCACCCAACCGCTCCGCGGTTGCCTTGGCCTCGTCACGCGTCATCTTTTCCAGCGATCCGGTGAACACCACGGTCTTGCCGGCGACGGCCGAATTGCTCTTTGGCTTCTCGGCGTCGACGATCTCGACCTCCTTGGTCAGCCGCTCGACGATGCCGCGATTGTGGCTCTCGCCGAAATAGTCGGCGATGCTCTTGATCACGGTGTCGCCGATCTGGTCGAGCGCGTCCATGTCCGCCATCGCCTCCTCGTCGCCCTTGGCGACCTTGAGACAGGCCTCGTGAAAGGCGTCCCACGAGCCGTAGCCGCGTGCGAGGGCCAGCGCCGTGGTCTCACCGACATGGCGCATGCCGAGCGCATAGACGAAGCGCTCCAGCGCGATCTTCCGGCGGCTCTCGATGGCGCCGAACAGATTTCGCACCGACGTCGCGCCGTAACCCTCGATCTCTTCAAGCTTGAGCTTTGAGTTGCGCTTCTCCAGCGTGAAGATGTCGGCAGGCTCCTTCACCCATCCCTGGTCGAAGAAATACTGGAGCTGCTTCTCGCCGAGACCGTCAATGTCGAAGGCGCGGCGGGAGACGAACAGCTTGAGATGCTCGATCTTCTGATAGGGGCAAGCGAACTCGCCGGTGCAGCGGGCGCGCGAGCCCTCCTCGCCGGTCGCTGTCTCCTCACGCACCACGTCGGTGTGCAGCGGACACGGGCACTTCTTCGGGAAGTGGAATTCCTTGGCGGTTTTCGGCCGCTTGTCGAGGACGACGTCGACCACCTGCGGGATGACGTCGCCGGCGCGTTGAATCACGACCGTATCGCCGAGACGGATGTCGCGGCCCTCGCGCAGCACCTCGCCCTTGTTCCCGATGCCCTTGATGTAATCCTCATTGTGCAGCGAGACGTTCTGCACGATCACGCCCCCGACACCGACCGGTTCGAGCTTGCCGACCGGCGTAAACGAGCCGGTGCGGCCGACCTGGATCTCGATGTCGCGCAGCACGGTCATGGCACGTTCGGCTGGAAATTTGTGCGCGATGCCCCAGCGCGGCGTGCGCGAGACGAAGCCGAGCCGTTCCTGCCAATCGATACGGTCGACCTTATAGACCACGCCGTCGATGTCGTAGTCGAGTTTTGCGCGCTGCTCCTCGATCGAGTGATGGAACGCCAGCAGCTCCTCGACGGAATGACACAGCTTGGTCAGCGGATTGGTCTTGAAGCCGCAACGCTCGAACCAGGCGATCATGCCGCTCTGCGTGCCCTCGGGCATCGCGCTCATCTGGCCCCACGCATAAGCGAAGAAACCGAGCGGACGCGAGGCGGTGATGGTGGGATCCTTCTGCCGCAAGGAGCCTGCGGCCGAGTTGCGCGGATTGGCGAAGATGGTGCCGCCCTCCGCCTTCTGCCGCTCGTTGAGCGCCAGGAACGCCTTTTTGGTCATATAGACCTCGCCGCGCACCTCACAGATATCGGGGACGTTGCGGCCCTTCAGCTTCTGCGGCACGTCTTCGAGCGTGCGGATGTTGGCGGTGACGTCCTCGCCCACCGCACCGTCGCCGCGGGTTGCGGCGGTGACGAGCTCGCCGCCCTCATAACGTAGTGACATCGAGAGGCCGTCGATCTTCGGCTCGGCGGAGAAATTGACCTGATCGTCGTCGAGCTTCAGAAAGCGCACGATGCGGCCGACGAAGTCGCGCACGTCCTCTTCGGCAAAGGCGTTGTCGAGCGACAACATCGGGACGGCGTGCCGGACCTTCCTGAAGCGGCCCGACGGCGCCGCGCCGATCTTCTGTGACGGCGATTCCGCGCTGACGAACTCCGGAAAGCGCTTTTCGATGGCGTTGAGGCGCTGGCGCAGCGCGTCATATTCGGCGTCGCTGACGGTGGGCGCGTCCTCTTGATAATAGCGCCTGTCGTGCTCTCCGAGTTCAAGCGCGAGCCGCATATGCTCGACCTTGGCCTGCGCCTGGGTGAGCTCGGCGACGTCGCGAAGCGGCGGTTTGGATCTTGCTGCTCTTGCCATGGTGCTTAAGGTTCTAGCTCGTCGTTCCGGGATGGTCCGAAGGACCAGACCCGGAACCTCGAGATTCCGGGTTCGCACGTCGTGCGCCCGGAATGACAGTGGGAGGGGCTCGTGGCTTATTACGTCTATATTCTAGCAAGCCGACGGGATGGGGCAATCTACGTCGGCATCACCAATGACCTTGTGCGTCGCGTCTATGAGCATCGAGTCAAGGCCGTGCCGGGCTTCACGACCAAGTACAACATCACACGGCTGGTCTGGTTTGAGACTTATGATGATCCAATAGCTGCAATTTCACGCGAGAAAGAACTCAAGAAGTGGAAGCGGGTCTGGAAAACTCAGCTGATCGAAGGAGAATCCAAACTGGAATGATCTCTACGAGTCGATCTGCAAATGAGGCGTCATTCCGGGATGGTCCGCAGGACCAGACCCGGAATCTCGAGATTCCGGGTTCGGCTCTTCGAGCCGCCCCGGAATGACGGATAACTAAGCCGTCGCCGACTTGAGCAGCCGTTCCGCGGCCGCCCTGGCTTCGGCCGTGATTTCCGCACCCGCCAGCATCCGCGCGATCTCCTCGCGGCGGTGATCGGCGGCCAGTGCGTTGACGCGGGTGGCGACGCGCTTGCCCCTGTCAAGCGCGTCCTTCGATATCAAGAGGTGCTGGTCGGCGCGGGCGGCGACCTGTGGGGCATGGGTCACGGCCATCACCTGGACCTTCCCGGCAAGCCGCGCCAGACGGCCGCCGATGGCGTCGGCGACCGCACCGCCAACGCCGGTGTCGATTTCGTCGAACACCAGGGTCGGCGCCGAGCCGCGGTCTGACAGCACGACCTTGAGCGCCAGGAGGAAGCGCGAGAGCTCGCCGCCGGAGGCGACCTTCATCAGCGGACCCGGCTTGGTACCCGGATTGGTCTGCACCCAGAACTCGACGCGGTCGAAACCCTGCGGTCCCGGCGCGGCCTCGTCGGTCTCGACCTGAGTCATGAATTTTGCGCGTTCGAGCTTGAGCGGCGCGAGCTCGGCATTGACGGCCTTGTTGAGCTTCTCCGCCGATTTCTGCCGCGCCAGTGACAATTTCTTGGCGGCGGCCGCATAGCGCGCATCGGCCTCGATCGCGGCCTGCTCCAGCTTCTTCAGCCGCGAGGCACCGGCATCGATCAGCGCGACGTCGGCGGCATATTTGGCGGCAAGCGCGGCGAGCCCGTCGACCGGCGTCGAATATTTGCGCGACGCCGCACGCAAAGCAAAGAGCCGCTCCTCGATGCGCTCGAGCTCGGCGGGATCGAAATCGGTTGCCGCCAAGGCGGCGTGAAGGTGCTGGTCGGCTTCCTCCAGCGCGTTGATCGCGGCGTCGATCGCTTTCACCGCGGGCTCGACCAGCGCCGGCGAGTTGACGCCGCGGCGCTCCAGCCGTCGCACCGCGGCGGACAGCGCCGCGACCGGCGAATGATTGCCGCCGACCGCCTCCTGCGCCTCGCGCAAATCGGAGGCGATCTTCTCGCCCTGCATCATGATGGTGCGGCGCGAAGCCAGCGAGGTCTCTTCGCCGTCCTTGGGCGCGAGCTGCTTCAGCTCGTCGGAGGCATGGCGCAGATAATCTGCCTCGCGGGCGGCGCGCTCCATGCCGGCGCGGTGCTCCTCAAGCTCGGTGTTGGCGGTGCGGCGCGCGTCCCATAGCATCTCGACCGCGGCGACGTCCTTTTCGAGGCCGGCGAAAGCGTCGAGCAGGCGACGATGGGTCGCGGCATCGACCAGCGCACGCTCATCGTGCTGGCCGTGGATCTCGACCAGGGCGGCGCCCACCGCCTTCAATGTCTGCACGCTGATCGACTGGTCGTTGATGAAGGCGCGGGTGCGGCCATCGGCGAGCTGCACGCGGCGGAGAATCATCTCGCCGGTGTCATCCAAGCCGTTTTCGGCCAGGATCTTCGTCGCGGGGTGATTTTTGGGGACATCGAACACGGCGGTGACCTGCCCCTGCTCCGCACCATGGCGCACGAGGCCGGCGTCGCCGCGGCCGCCGAGCGCCAGCGCAAAGGCATCGAGCAGGATTGATTTGCCCGCACCGGTCTCGCCGGTCAAAACCGCAAGGCCGGTGGCGAATTCGATATCGAGCCGTTCGATCAGGACGATGTCACGGATCGACAGACGCGCCAGCATGGAACCAAATTTCCTAGCCGAGACCCATCTTCTTGAAGGTCCGGCTGATCCAAGACCCCTGATTCTCGCTCGGTTCGAGACCGCCGGATTTTACAAGATTATAGGCGTCCTTGTACCAGCGGCTATCAGGAAAATTGTGCCCGAGCACGGCCGCCGCGGTCTGCGCCTCGCCGACGATGCCGATCGCCATATAGGCCTCGGTGAGCCGGAACAACGCCTCCTCGACGTGGCGGGTGGTCTGGTACTGTGTGACGACGGTCTTGTAGCGGTTGATCGCGGCCGTGTAGTCGCGCTTCTGCGCGTAATAGCGGCCGACATTCATTTCCTTGCCGGCGAGCTGGTCGCGCGCGCCCTCGATCTTGGCCTTGGCCGAGGTGGCGTATTCCGAGTTCGGATATTTGCGCACCACCTCTTCGAGCGCGGCAATGGCCTTCTCGGTGCGGGCCTGGTCGCGGCTGATGTCCGGGATCTGGTCGTAATGCGAGGCGGCGATCAGGTATTGTGCATAGGCCGCGTCCGGGCTGCCGGGATGCAGCGTGACATAGCGGGTGGCGGCGCCGATGCAGCCGTCATAGTCGCCGCCCTGGTAGGACGCGTAGGCCGACATCAGCAGCGATTTGCGGGCCCACTCGGAATAAGGATGCTGGCGGTCGACCTCTTCGAACTTCTTGGTCGCCGCCTTCATGTCCTTCTTCTCGTTCATGAGGTACAGGCCCTCATTGTAGATCTTGTCGGCGGGCTCCTCGACGAAGGTGTCGTCCTTGGCGGTGAACTTGTCCCAGAGTGCGCCGGTGCCGCAGCCGGCCAGCGGCAGCGCGAGCAGGATGAAGGTGACGGCGTGAAGCAGGCCGTTGGCTCGAGACGAGACCGGGAGATATCCGCGCGTCATACGCTGTGCCGACATGAGTTTTGCCTTGACGCCCTGTGATGCGGTGCCCGCCAGCCCATGACCCCGTCATGGGCGCGAAATGTGACCGTGGTGCCTGCCATACGACCACGCCGATCTATCCGAAAAACGATCGTTACCAACCGGATAGGCAGGCATTTCGCCCGGATTAAGGCGAACGTGCCGCAATGCTAGTCGATCATGGTTACCAGGAATTTCCCGGGGTCGGTCCCAAGCCGTGGCTGCAACAACAGGTCTGTCAGGACACGTCCGGCCCGTAGGCCGCGGCGATCCGGCCGCCGACGATACCGCGACCAACTTCGCCCTGCGGACGCGTGGTGCGGCGGGCCGCTTCGCCTTCGACCACCCGCCAGGCGGTACGGTCGGCCAGCAGCGCGGTCAGGACGGCATGGTTGAGCTTGTGGCCGCCACGCACCGAGCGGTAGGCGCCAAGCAGCGGCAGCCCCGCCAGCGCGAGGTCGCCAATCACATCCAGCACCTTGTGGCGGGCACATTCGTCGGCATAGCGCAGGCCCTCAGTATTGAGCAGCCGCTCGTCGTCGAACACGACGGTATTGTCGAAGGAGGCGCCGAGGGCATAACCCGCGCTCCAGAGCCGCGCGACATCGCCCATCAGCCCGAAAGTCCGGGCCCGGCCGACTTCGCGGCGGAAACGTTCGGGGCTGAGGTCGAAGGCGTAGTTCTGCTGGCCGATGACGGGGTTGGTGAAGTCGATCTCGACCTCGGCGCGGAACCCGTTGGCGTGGGGCCTGATCTCGCCGAAGGAGTCGCCGATCTTGACCGAGATCGGCTTCAAAACCTGAATGAAGCGGCGCTGGGCCGATTGGGTGACGATGCTGGCCTGGTCGATCGCGGCAATGAAGGCGGCGGCGCTGCCGTCCATGATCGGCACTTCGGGCCCGTCGATCTCGATCATGGCATTGTCGACGCCCATGCCGCGCAGTGCAGCAAGCACATGCTCGGCGGTGGAGACCAGCGGGCCGTCGCGATCACCGAGGACGGTAGCGAAGTCGGTCGCGATCACCTGCTCGGCGGTCGCTTGAACTTCGCGGTCACTTCCCTCGAGCCCGGTGCGGACAAAAACAAAGCCCGCGTCGACAGGCGCAGGCCCAAGCGTGAGAGTGACGGGAAGACCGGAATGAACGCCCACGCCTGCCACCGAGGCTTGCGCACGAAGCGTTGTTTGCCGGCTAAATTTCATCAGGAACCCGCCCCACTACGACCACCGCGACTTATACGAGACCCGCCCGGCCGGCCAGTGCCGACGTCCCGCGAATCCGTATCCCCAAGTCACGGGCAAACCATAGTCACTGCCCCAAACAGCGCCAACTCACGCTTTTTTACCGATTGTTACCCCAAACCCGCCGTATTCGCGCCAAGGCTTAACCAAATTGCAGCGAGGTCCGGGGGCCGTCATCGGCAGTTTCACTGAACCACCAACTGCGTAATTAATGATTTGAAATCAGTTGCTTAGCCGCGCAATCCGGGCATGGACGGGACAAAAGAAAAGGTCCCGGCAAGCGTGTTGCCGGGACCTTTTTTCGTCTCGCTTAGTGTAACAATCCTCAGGTCGCCTGCCGCCGCAGGAAGGCCGGGATATCAAGATGGTCGTCTCCCTGTGGCGCCGGCGCAACAGGCGCGGGACGACCGTGCATGTCCAAGCCCTGCGGCGCCGGACGGCGGGCATACTCAGATACCGGCTCGCTCGCCGCGATCTGCTGCGCGACGGTCTTCTGCGGTCGGCGCTCGGGCAGCGGTGGCATCGCGGGACCAGCGGTGCGGGCGGCGATCGGCGCCTCGCTCTCCTCGTCGCGACGGCCGAGGCCGACATTGGCGAGACGCTGGAGCAGCGACAGACGGGTCTTCTGGGGGGTCTCTTCCTCGACCTCGCCGCGGGCCTGGCGAATCTCGGCCTGAGCCGGCATCGGCAGTTCCTCAAGGCGCGGCATCCGCGGCGCACGAACCGGCGGGCGCTCGGCCTGTGGCGGGATGAAGTTTTCGGGCGTCATCGGCTCCTGCATCGCGATCGGGGCCTGCTCCGGCTCCGGGAACAGGGTCGGCTTCTGCGCGATCGGGCGCACGGTGACATCACCGTAGGTCTGCACCGGCGCGGGCGCCTGCGGGACGTCCGCGACGGCGGCGGCGATGGCGGCGAGCGCAGCGCGCTCGACGTTCTGACGGGGCGCGGCACCGGCCGGAGCAGCCGCCGGGGCCTGCGCGTCGAGCTTCTGGGCGCGTTCGGCCAGACGCTGATTGTCGGCACGGAGCCGCGCGGTCAAGTCGGCAAGACGGCTCTCGGCAGCGACGGCCGGAGCAGCGGCGGCCTGCTGTGCCTGCGGAGCCGGGTTCGCGACAGGAGCGGAGGTCGCCTGGCTGTTGCGGGCGATCGCGGCCTGCTCGATGCCGGTGGCAACGACCGAGACGCGGATCAGACCATCGAGCGCTTCGTCGAAGGTCGCGCCGACGATGATGTTGGCGTCCTGGTCGACCTCCTCGCGGATGCGGGTCGCGGCCTCGTCGACCTCGAACAGAGTGAGATCCTTGCCGCCGGTGATGGAGATGAGGAGGCCCTTGGCGCCCTTCATCGAGCTATCGTCGATCAGCGGATTGGCGATCGCAGCTTCTGCGGCGGTCAGCGCGCGCTTGTCGCCCGACGCCTCGCCGGTGCCCATCATCGCCTTGCCCATCTCGCGCATGACGGCGCGGACGTCGGCGAAGTCGAGATTGATCAGGCCTTCCTTGACCATCAGGTCGGTGATGCAGGCAACGCCGGAATAGAGCACCTGATCGGCCATCGCGAAGGCGTCGGCGAAGGTGGTCTTCTCGTTGGCGACCCGGAACAGGTTCTGGTTCGGGATGATCAGGAGCGTGTCCACGACCTTGTGCAGCTCGTTAATGCCCGCCTCGGCGGTGCGCATGCGGCGGCCGCCCTCGAAGTGGAACGGCTTGGTCACGACGCCGACGGTGAGAATGCCCATGTCGCGCGCGGTCTTGGCGATCACGGGTGCAGCGCCGGTGCCGGTGCCGCCGCCCATGCCGGCAGTGACGAACACCATGTTGGCGCCCGAGAGATGGTCGCGCAGTTCGTCGATCACCTCTTCCGCCGCCGCGGCGCCGACGTTTGGCTGCGAGCCGGCGCCGAGGCCTTGGGTGACCGCCGTGCCCATCTGCACGATGCGCTGCGCTTTCGACATCGTCAGCGCCTGCGCGTCGGTGTTGGCGACCACGAAGTCGACGCCCTGGAGGCCCGCCGTGATCATGTTGTTGACGGCATTGCCGCCGGCGCCGCCGACGCCGAACACGGTGATCCGGGGCTTCAGTTCGTGAATATCAGGAACATTGATGCTGATGGTCATGGTTGCTGCCTCTCGATCACGCGCGCGTGGGTTCGCCCCGGCCGGCGGCCGCGGGAGTTGGTGAAAATCGACAATTGCGGAAAGCAGTCATCAGAAGCCCTCGCGTAGCCATCGTCCGACCTTTCCGAAGTATCCGCCGGTCCCTGTCTTGACCTGCTGCCGCGTATGCCGCGGTTCGACATGTTCGAGGTGAACATATTGCGGGTAGACGAGAAGTCCGGCCGGCACCGCGAACGCAGCGTTCTTCGCCTCGTTGGGCAGCCGGCCGAAGCCGAGCGGACGTCCGACCCGCACGGGCCGGCCGAGAATTTGGGTGCCGAGCTCGACGAGGCCGGTCAGTTGCGAGGCGCCGCCGGAGAGCACGACGCGGCCGTTGGGCTCTGAGGCGAAAGGCGAATCCTTCAGCTTGTCCCGAACCATTTCGAAGACTTCCTCGGCCCGGTGCTTGACGATGTTGGCGATCGTGGCGCGGGAGACGATCTGCGGCAGATCCTGCTCGTCACCGGCTGTCGGCACAGACATCAGCTCACGGGAGTCCGATCCGCCGGTGATAACGGTCCCGTATAACGTCTTGATTCGCTCGGCATCGGCAATGGTCGCGGAGAGTCCGCGCGCGAGATCCATCGTGATGTGTTGCCCGCCGACCGCAAAACCGGCCGCATGCACGAAACGGCCGCCGGAATAGACCGCGATCGTGGTGGTGCCCGCGCCCATCTCGACCACGGCAGCGCCGAAATCGGCCTCGTCATCGGTCAGCACCGACAGGCCGGCCACATAGGGGCTTGCCGCCATGGCTTCGACATTGATGTGGCAGCGCTCCACCGCCAGCATCAGGTTCCGCGCCACGGTGGCGTCGCAGGTGACGACATTCATGTCGACGCCGAACTGGTGCGCGACCATGCCACGGGGATCGCGGATGCCCTTGACGCCGTCGAGGGTGTAGCCGACCGGGAGCGCGTGCAGCACGGTGCGACCTTCGCCGGTGGCATGGCGCATGCCGGTCGAGGTGACGCGGCTGACATCGGCCGGGGTCACGGCGCCGCCTCGGATGTCGGCGGCAGCCTCGACCAATTGGCCGGAGAGCCGGCCGCCGGAGACCGACAGCAGCACAGACTCGACCCGCACCTTGGCCATCGTCTCGGCGAGCCCGACGGCCTGGCGCACCGCCTGCTCGCATTCGTTAAGGTCGATCACCGCGCCGGCCTTCATGCCGCGCGACTGGATCTGGCTGTAGCCGATCAATTCCACGGCATGGGTGCGGCCGCGCAACGCCTCGCTCGGCGACGGCTTCAGCCGCGCGATCATGCAGGCGATCTTGCTGGTGCCGATATCGAGGCAGGCGACGATGCCGCCGCGTTTGTGCGGCATCGGGCGTGTCTTCGGCGTCTGGGTGCGATCGAGACCGGTCATGCGGAATCCCCGGCCTTCTTTTTCTTCTTGTCCTTGAACTGCTCCTCGCGCGCCTTGGCGGCGTCGTCGGACAGCTGCACCACCAGACGATCGGGCAGGCGCATGTCGACCGCGACGATGTCGCGGGAGAACAGCCTGTCCTCCTTGTCGAGCTTGGACAGCATCGCGAGCGCGTTGCCGACGTCCTGCTCGGGCAGGCGGATGTCGAGACCGTCCTTGAGCCTCAGATTCCAGCGCCGCTCGCCGACATAGATCGCGGCTTTCGTCACCGAATTGACCTGCGGATAACGCGCCAGCAGGGCGAGGAAATCGCGAGCCTGCGCCTCGGCGCCCTTGCCGACCACGAGCGGCAGCGACAGGAAGCGGCGGGAGACATAGGGTTCGAGCACCGCACCGTCATCGGCGATTACGGAGAGCCGGCCGGCCTCCTGCCACAGTGCGAACGGCTTACGTTCGGTGAGCTCGATCATGAGCTGGCCCGGATAGAGCTTCAGCACGGTTGCGTCCGCAATCCAGGGATTGGCCTTGAGCTTGTCGCGCACCGCCTCGGCGTCGAGGAACAGCAGCGAGGAGCGACCACTGACGCCGCCAATCGCGAGGATCTCGTCCTGGGTCAGCTGCTTGCGGCCGTTGATCACGACGGAGGTGATGCGGAAACCGGCGGAATTGGCCAGCGCGTTGCGGGCATCGTTCACCGCGGTGATGAAATCCTGGAGATGGCCGCCCTTGACGATGCCGAAGCCGCAGCTTCCGATCAGGAGCAGCACGGTCATGCTGATCCCGACCCGGCGCGGCAGATAGCGCTCGACGAGCGCGACCACGCGCGGCGGCGGCTCACGCTCGACGACGGCCTTCACCCTCGCCTTGGTCTTGATCTTGTCCTTGGCGGCGGCGCGCGCCTCGGCGTGCTTGTCCTGCACCCACTCGCGCAGAAGCACGACCGCTCCGACAGCGGCCGCCTTCAGGTCAGCTTGGGGCCTCAGCGATCTCAGAAGCGACCGGGTGAGGCTTCCTGCACCATCCATTGCACGAGCTCAACAGTTTGCCCGCGACATCGCGCGGATCCTGGCGAACATGACGTCTCGGGCCTGCCGGGCCGGGGGGCTGGTCTTCAGAAGAAAACCTCTCCCCTTCAAAGCGTTCGCTGGAGGTGACATCACCCGCAACAGCTCACGCGCCGGCAGCCAAAGCGCCATATGCGCCGCCAGCGTTAACCTTCGGACGTCCTGGTAAACAAAAGGTAAAATTCGTTAACGCGGGATGCTTTTTGCCTCGCGATGTGAGGCATTTATGCCGCGATGTCCGGCATTTTGCCGGCTTTCGGCCCCAAATCGGGTCGTTTCGGCGGTTCGGCCGTTAACCAGTCCTAATTATTTCCGGGCCCGCCGGTCGGCGAGCTCGATCAGGCCGCGCAGGAAGTCGACGAACGCGATGCCCTCGGCCTTCAACGCCTTGGGGTAGAGCGAAGAGTTGGTCAGCCCGGGGAGCGTGTTGGTTTCGAGGTAGACGAGGCCCTTGTCCGAGACGATGAAGTCCGAGCGGGAATAGCCATCACAGGACATCGCCCGATGCGCCAGCATCGCCTGCTCCCTTAGCGCGGCGGTGATCTCGGGTGCAAAACGGCCCGGGCAGATCTCCTGGGTCGACTTCAAAAGATATTTCGCGGCGTAGTCGAAATTGCCCTCGCCCGGAATGATCTCGATCGGCGGCAGCGCGATGATCGAGCCATCGGTGCGCTCCAGCACGCCGCAGGTCGCCTCGACGCCGGCGACGTAGGGCTCGATCACGTACTCTTCGTGCTTCGCCGCGTTGCGGACGGCGACGAGATCCTGCTTGGCATTGACGAAGATCAGGCCGTAGCTCGATCCGTCGCGCGCCGGCTTTGCGATCAGCCGGCCGTATTCGGCGAAAGCCTCGTCGATGTTGTCGAGCGCAACGTTGGCCGGCGGCGTCACGCCGCCGAGCGCGGCAAACCGCTTGGCGGCGATCTTGTCGAAAGCGAGATGCGAGGAGGCCGAACCCGATCCGGTGAAGGCCACGCCGCGCGCCTCGCACATCAGCTGCAATTCGCCGTTCTCGGCACGCCCGCCATGCAGGCCGAGCACCAGCACCCGGCCTTCCGCCTTGGCCTGGTCGAGCGCCTGCGCCAGCGGAATGCCGCGCGTACCGGGCTTGAACTCGTCCTCGAACGGACGGGCATGTTCGAGCAGTTGCTTCGACTGCACGACATGCACCTTGTCCTCGACGTCCCACCACCAGAGATCGGCCTCGGGCAGCGCCTGGTGCAGCGCCTGGGCCGAGGCGACCGAAACCAGACGTTCGCGGTTGGAGCCGCCGAAGAGGATGGTGATGCGCATGGTGTCTCGTCGCCTCTGATTTTTGTCATTCCGGGGCGCGCAAAGCGCGAACCCGGAATCTCGAGGTTCCGGGTTCGGCGCTGCGCACCGTCCCGGAACGACAATTATACGGAAATCCCGATCCGCTTGATTTCCCAGTGTAGCTCAATTCCGGAATTCGCCTTCACGCGTTCGCGCACGGTCTCGCCCAGAGTCTCGACATCGTGCGCGGTGGCCTCGCCGGTGTTGATCAGGAAATTGCAGTGCATCTCCGAGACCTGCGCGCCGCCGACGCGCAAGCCCCGGCACCCGGCCGCGTCGATCAGCTTCCAGGCGGAATGGCCGGGCGGATTCTGGAAGGTCGAGCCGCCGGTCTTCTCGCGGATCGGCTGCGCGGTCTCGCGGTGGCTCTGCACCTCCGCCATGCGGGCGCGGATCGCATCGGTATCCCTGATCTCGCCGCCAAATCGCGCGGAGGTGAAGATGATGGACGGATCGACGCCGCTATTGCGGTAGGCGAATTTCATCTCGGCATTGGAGAAGACATGCTTCGTGCCGTCGCGGCCGACGCCTCGCGCCTCGATCAGCACGTCCTTGGTCTCTCCGCCATTGGCTCCCGCATTCATGCGCAGCGCGCCGCCGATGGTGCCGGGAATGCCGAAATAGAATTCGAGGCCGCCGATATTGGCGGCGGCCGCAACTTCCGCCACGCGCTTGTCGAGTGCCGCCGCACCCGCGGTGACGACATCGCCGCTCGCGCTCGTCTCGCCGAAGGCCCGCGGTGCAAGACGAATCACTACGCCCGCAATACCGCCATCGCGCACAATAAGATTGGAGCCGACGCCGACGACATAGACCGGGATGTCGGTAGCGAGATGCGCAAGAAAGTAAGCGAGGTCGTCTTCATCCGCCGGCGTGAACAGCACCTGCGCAGGACCGCCGACGCGAAACCAGGTGAGTTCGGCCAGCGACTGGTTGGCGAGCAGCCGACCGCGCAGTTGCGGCATCGTGGCTTTGAGTGAGGGCGTGATGTCGGGAAATTCCACCGCCCTACCCCAGCGCCTTCAACTCATCCGGCAAGGAATATGCCCATTGTGTGATGTTGCCGGCGCCAAGGCACACGACGAGATCGCCTGACTTCGCCAATGCCTTGACGATGCCCGCGAGTTCCGACGCCGCCGGCAGCGGAATCGCCTCGCGGTGACCGTGGGCGCGCAGGCCCTCGACGAAATGGTCGCGATCGATGCCTTCGATCGGCGCTTCGCCGGCGGCATAGACGTCGGCGACGATCACCGCATCCGCATCGTTGAAGCAGGTGCAGAATTCCTCGAACAACGATTGCAGGCGGGTGTAGCGATGCGGCTGCACCACGGCGATCACCTTGCCGGTGTAGGAATCGCGCGCCGCTTTCAGCACGGCGGCGATCTCGACCGGGTGATGGCCGTAATCGTCGATGACGGTGACGCCGTTCCACTCGCCGGTCTTGGTGAAGCGCCGCTTAACGCCGCCAAAGCCTGCGATGGCGCTGCGGATCTTGTCGTCGGGAACACCGAGCGTGTGCGCGACCGCAATTGCCGCCGTCGCATTCGAGGCGTTGTGCCGGCCCGGCATCGGCAGCGCGAGGTCGGCGGTCTCGTGCACAGCCCCGCTCTTGCGGTCGCGGATCACGACCTTGAATTTCGAGCCGCCGCCGCCCGCCGTGAGGTCGACCAGCCGCACGTCGGCTTGCGGATTCTCGCCGTAAGTGATGATGCGACGATCCTCGATCCTGCCGACGAGGCTCTGCACCACGGGATGATCGATGCACATCACGGCAAAGCCATAAAACGGCAGGTTCTCGACGAAATGACGGAACGCATCCTGCACGGCATCAAAGGTCTTGAAGTGATCGAGATGCTCGGGGTCGACATTGGTGACGATGGCGACATCGGTCGGCAGCTTCAGGAACGTGCCGTCGCTCTCGTCGGCTTCGACCACCATCCAGTCGCCGGCACCAAGACGTGCGTTGGATCCGTAAGCATTGATGATGCCGCCGTTGATCACGGTCGGATCGAGCCCGCCGGCATCGAGCAGCGCTGCCACCATCGTGGTCGTCGTGGTCTTGCCGTGGGTGCCGGCAATCGCGACGCAGCTCTTCAGCCGCATCAGCTCGGCCAGCATCTCGGCGCGACGCACCACGGGAATGCGCCGCCCGCGCGCAGCCATCAGCTCCGGATTGTCGCGCTTGATCGCGGTGGAGACCACAACGACCTCTGCGCCGTCGACGTTCTCGGCCTTGTGGCCGACCGAGACTTTCGCGCCCTTCTTGCGCAGACGGTCGAGGTTGTAATTGTCGGCGGCGTCGGAGCCCTGCACGGCATAGCCGAGATTGATCAGCACCTCGGCGATGCCGCTCATGCCGATCCCGCCGATCCCGACGAAGTGGATGGGTCCGATCTCGCGCGGCAGTCTCATGCTCTGTTCCCTGACCTCGCCGCCCGCGAAGGCGGCATCTGGCGAAGGTCACGGCCAAATCAGCCGCGCGCCTTTCCTACTGGATGCCCCGCTTTAGAAGGCGATGACAAGGGCTTTTTCGCGTCAGATTCCCGCGACTTTGACCACCAGATCGGCGAGCCGCTCAGCCGCATCGAGCCGGCCCGCGCTGCGGGCCGCTTCAGCCATGGCAGCAAGACGCCGCGGCTCGGCCGCGAAGGCGGAGATTTCGGCGGCAAGGCGATCCGAGCTGAACTCGGTCTGCGGGATGCGGATGGCGCCATCGACCTTCACCAGCACGCCGGCATTGGCGAACTGGTCCTGGTCGATCGAGCCGGGGAGCGGCACCAGGATCGAGGGCCGCCCGATCGCGGCAAGCTCGGCGACCGTACCCGCGCCGGAACGCGACACCACCAGATGGTTGGAGGCGAGCCGTGCCGGCAGATCCGTAAAGAAGGGTGCGAGCTCGGCCTTGATCCTGAGCTTATCGTAAACCGCGCGCACGCGATTCATGTCCTCTTCGCGCACCTGCTGGGTGAGGACGAGGCGGCTCCACAGCGCAGGCTCGAGCCGCTCGATCGCGCCCGGCACGATGTCGGCCATGATGCGCGCGCCCTGGCTGCCGCCGACGACGAGCAGGCGCAGCGGGCCGCTCACTTCAGGCGCGACATATTTCACCGCGGCGGCCGCGAGGATCGCGGGCCGCATCGGCGTGCCGACCGTCGTGGTCTTGCCCGATAGCGCCGGATCGCGGTCGAGCACGCCGGGCAAGGACGTCGCGATGGCGCGGACGCGGCTCGACAGGAACCGGTTTGCGCGGCCGAGCACAGCGTTGGCGTCGTGGATGATGCCGGGCACGCCGGCGAATTTTGCCGCGACCAGCGGCGGCAGCGTCGGATAGCCGCCGAAGCCGACGATGGCGACGGGCTTCAATCGCTTGATCAGAGTGTAGGCGAAAAGCGTGCCGGCGGCGAGCGTGAGGCCGGCATAGGCAAGCTGGAACGGATTGCGGCCGCGCGCAGTCTCGCTGCTGACCACATCGATCATGTCCTTGCTGAAGAGGCCGCTATAGCGCAGTGCGCGCTCGTCAGTGACGAGGCGGACGCGAAAGCCGCGCCGGATCAATTCGACGCCGAGCGCCTCGGCCGGGAACAGATGGCCGCCGGTGCCGCCCGCGGCGAGAAGAATCAGGGGGGACGTGTCCATAAATGCCCTTTTACAAGTCCTCCGCTGTCATTGCGAGCGCAGTCGGCCGGACGACCAGCTCCTCATCCTGAGGAGCGCGGAACGCGCATCTCGAAGGATGAAGGCCCGACCAGTGGCCGCGCCCTTCGAGACGCTGCGCGAAGCGCGGCTCCTCGGGTGAGGATCACGCGTAGCTGCGCATGGCCTCGGCGTGGCCGCTTGCCTCAACCTCGGTGCGCGGACGCAGCCGCGTCAGCGCCAGCATCATGCCGACTCCATAGGCCAGCGACACGATCGAGGAGCCGCCATAGGAGATAAACGGCAGCGTCATGCCCTTGGCGGGGATGAGCTGCAGGTTCACGGACATGTTGATCGCCGCCTGCACGCCGAACAGGATGGCAAGGCCAGAGGCCGCAAAGCGCGAAAACATGTCCTCATTGGCATAGGCGCGCGACAGCGTGCGAATGACGACGAAGGCGAACAGCGCCAGCATGGCCAGGCACAGAATGATGCCGAACTCTTCGGCGGCGACCGCGAACACGAAATCGGTATGGCTGTCCGGCAGGCTGCGTTTCGCAATGCCCTCGCCCGGTCCGAGCCCGAACCAGCCACCATTGTAGAAGGCTTCCATGGCAGTATCGACCTGGAAGGTGTCGCCGGAGGCCGGGTTCATGAAGCGCCTGATGCGACCCGCTACATGGGGAACAAAAAGGTAGGCGCTGAACAGGCCGGCCGCGCCCAGGCCTGCAAGCCCGAACACCCAGACCATGCGCATGCCGGCGATGAAGAACAGCGAGCCCCACACCATCAGGATCAGCATGGTCTGGCCGAAATCCGGCTCCATCACCAGCAGCGCGACCAGCATCAAGAGCAGCACCAGCGCCATCGAGGTCGCCGGCATCTCCGGCCGCCTGGTCGATTCCGCGAACAGCCAGGCGGCGATGACGACGAACGACGGCTTTGCGATCTCGGAGGCCTGGATGTTGACGCCGAGCAGCGTGATCCAGCGCCGCGAGCCCTTCACCTCCGGGCCGATAGCCAGCGTGAGCACGATCAGGATGATGCTAGCTGCGAAGATGATCAGGGCCGAGCGGCGGATCGCCCGCGGCGAGAGGAAGGAGACGCCGACCAGCACCAGGCAGGACGGCGCCAGGAACAACACATGGCGGCCGAAGAAATGGAAGGGATCGAGGCCGATGCGAGTCGCAACCGGCGGACTCGCCGCCAGCGACAGGATCACCCCGGTCAGCATCAGCGCCAGGATGGCGCCCATCAGCGGCTTGTCGACGGTCCACCACCACTCGGAAAAGGGGGTGCGTTCTTCACGGGAGAGCATGGGCGGCCGCTTTCGGACAGAGGTCCGTCCATTGGTCGCCGAGGTTGGTTACCGGGGGGTTAAGGAAACGGGGATGTTTGGAGATGATCCCCACTGCCGCCACACAACTCACTGTCATGTCCGGCTTGCCGTCTTCGAAGCGTTAGCGAAGACGGCAAGCCGGGCGACAACAACGGAGTTGCGGGAGGAGAACGCCCTACATCACCGGCCTCACGCCCGGCAGCGCCTGCACCAGCTCGCGGAACTTGGTGCCGCGGATCTCGAAATTGCGGTACTGGTCGAAGGAAGCGCAGGCGGGCGACAGCAGCACGACGGCGTCGGTGAGCCCTGAGGCTTCCGCATCGCGCGCGGCATGCTCGACCGCGACGTCCAGCGTCTGGCTGATCTCGTGCGCGACTTGCGTGCCGAGCGTTCCCGAAAACTCCTGCGCGGCCTCGCCGATCAGATAGGCCTTGCGAATACGCGGGAAGAAGGAGGTCAGGCCGGTGATGCCACCCGCCTTCGGCTTGCCGCCGGCGATCCAGAAGATGTCGGCGAAGGACGACAACGCATGCGCGGTGGCGTCGGCGTTGGTTCCTTTGGAGTCGTTGACGAACAGCACGTTACCGCGGCGGCCGACCTGCTCCATCCGATGCGCAAGGCCGGGAAAGCTGCGCAGGCCGTTCTGCAGCACATCAAGATTGATGCCCATCGCGAGCGCGGCGGCCGCGGCGCAGGCCGCGTTCTGCGCATTGTGCTGGCCACGCAGCGACCCGATACCGCCGAGCGCAGCGACTTCGCTGCGGGCGCCACCCGAGGTGCGCACGATATTCCCGTGCTCGACATGGATGCCGCTCGCCAGCGGGGTCTTGACGGAGATGCGCACCACGTTCTTGCCGGCGCGGTCGAGCCGGTCGGCGATGTCGCGGCAAAAACCATCGTCGACGCCGACGATCGCGGTGCCGCGCGCCTGGACACCGGCGACGAGACGCTCCTTCACCGCGGCGTAATGCGCAATCGTGCCGTGGCGGTCGATGTGGTCCTCGCTGACATTGAGCAGGATGCCGACGGAGGGATCGAGCGAGGGCGTGAGGTCGATCTGGTAGGACGACATCTCGACGACGTGGACGCGGCCCATGCGCGGCGGCTCCAGCGACAGGATCGCGGTGCCGATATTGCCGCCCATCTGGGTGTCGTAGCCGGCCACTTTCGTCAGGTGCGCGATCAGCGCCGTCGTGGTCGACTTGCCATTGGTGCCGGTGATGGCGACGAACGGGGCATCCGGCGCGTGGCGGCGCCGCTCGCGGCAGAACAGCTCGATGTCGCCGATCACCTCAATGCCGGCCTCGCGCGCCTTCAAGACGCTCCAATGCGGCACCGGATGGGTCAGCGGCACGCCGGGCGCGAGCACCAATGCGGCAAAACTCGCCCACGAGATGTTGCGCAAATCCGCGGTGACGAAACCGGCTTGCGCCGCCTTGGCGATGTTCTCGGCATTGTCGTCGGCGGCGATCACCTCGGCGCCACCGGCTTTCAACGCATGGCAGGAGGCGAGCCCCGAACCGCCGAGGCCGAACACAGCGACAGTCTTGCCGGCAAAGGACGTGACCGGAATCATTGACCGATCACCGCAGCTTCAGCGTCGACAGGCCGGCGAGCGCCAGCATCACCGAGATGATCCAGAAGCGGATCACGATCTGCGGCTCGGTCCAGCCGAGCTGCTCGAAATGGTGATGGATGGGCGCCATCCTGAAGATGCGTTTTCCCGTGAGCTTGAACGAGACCACCTGCACGATGACGGAGACCGCCTCCAGCACGAACAGGCCACCGATCACCGCGAGCACGATCTCGTGCTTCACCGCCACCGCGATGGCGCCGAGCATGCCGCCGAGCGCGAGCGAGCCGGTGTCGCCCATGAAGATCGAGGCCGGCGGTGCGTTGAACCAGAGGAAGCCGAGACCGGCGCCCAGCAACGCGCCGCAGAGCACCGCGAGCTCGCCGGTGCCGGCGACATATTTGATCTGGAGATATTCGGCGAACACGGCGTTGCCGGCGAGATAGGCGATCATCGCAAAGCTTGCGGTCGCGATCATCACCGGCACGATGGCGAGGCCGTCGAGACCGTCAGTGAGGTTCACGGCGTTGCCGGCACCGACAATGACGAAGGCGCCGAACACGACGAAGAACCAGCCGAAATGCAGCACGGTATCTTTCAGGAACGGAATCGTCAGCGCGGTCGAAGCCGGATCGCGATTCAGCCGCACCAGCGCGTAGCAGGCAACCAGCGCGATCACGGCCTCGATCAATAGGCGAAGCTTGCTGCCGAACCCGCTCGTGGTCTGCTTGGTCACCTTGAGGTAATCGTCATAGAAACCGACGAAGCCGAAGCCGAGCGTCACCGCCAGCACGATCCAGACGTAGGGATTGAGCGGATTGGCCCATAGTACCGTGCCGACCGTGAGGCCGGACAGGATCATCAGCCCGCCCATGGTCGGCGTGCCCTTCTTGGCGAGGTGCGATTGCGGACCGTCGCTGCGGATCGGCTGGCCCTTGCCCTGACGGATGCGCAAATGATCGATGATCCAGGGACCGAACAGGAACACGAACAGCGCGCCCGTGACGATGGCGCCGCCGGTGCGGAAGGTGATATAGCGGAAGACGTTCAGGAAGGTGCGAAACGCACCGAATCCCGGAAATGTGTTGGAGAGCTCTATCAGCCAGTAAAACATTCAGACGGTCCTATGACGCCTTTGCACACGCGGCCTTGGCTTTGTTGTTGGCCTCAACGTGCTCACGCGCATTCGCTGGTTTTCATCATCGGATCGGTCGCGACCTCAGGGAGACGGACAGTTTTTGCGCCGCAAAGGGCGGGATTCGGGAGCAGCGCCTTCCAAGCAGTTTACGCCTTTGCCTGCAAGGCGGCCACCAGGCCCGGCACAAACTTGTTGGCCCAGAACATCTTCTTGCTGCCCTTGACAACCACGACGTCGCCTGCCTTCAGCAGGCTCGCAACCTCATCCGGCTTCAGCGTGGCGGGATCGTCGTGCCAGCCGAGGCCCTTGCCTGATGGCAGCACGTCGAAGAGGTAGCGCATCAAGGGGCCGACACAATAGACGCCATCGATATCTTCGAGATGCTTGGCAAGGCCGGTGTGGTAGGTTGGCGCGTCAGCGCCCAGCTCCAGCATGTCGCCGAGCACCGCAATGCGACGGCCGCCGGTCACGTTGCGCGCCTGCAAGCTTTGCAGCGCAGCTGCGACGCTGGCCGGATTGCCGTTGAAACTGTCGTCGATCACGGTGATACCGCCGACCGCCTGCTCGACGCCGCGGCCGGTCATGATGCCGACCCGATCGAGCTTGATCGCGAGCGTCGCCGCATCGAGGTTCGCTGCGCGGATCGCGGCGAGCGCGGCCAACGCATTCTGCACGCGGTGCGGCGCGCCCGGCGTCAGGCTGAAGGCGATCTCCTTCTTGCCGAGCCTGGCGACGACCTGCCAGCTCTCGCCGTGCGGGGCGTGCGCGACCTCATGCACCTCGGCATGCTCACCAAAGCGCACCACCTTGCCCTTCCATTCCGGCGCCTTGATCCCGGCGGGCAACACCAGCACGCCGTCCTCGGGCAGGCCACGTACGATCGACACCTTCTCGCGCCTGATGGCTTCGAGCGAGCCGAGCTTTTCCAGATGCACCGGCTGGACGTTGACGACGAGCGCGACCGTCGGCCGGGTCAACTCGCTGAGCCGCGCGATCTCGCCGGGCTGGTTCATGCCCATCTCGACGACCCAGACGCTGGCATCTCGCCTCGCATTGCACAGCGTCAGCGGCACGCCCCAGAAATTGTTGAAGCTCGAGGGGCTGGCATAGGCGTTGGGGTAAGCGGCCAGAAACTCCTTGGTGCTGGTCTTGCCGGCGCTGCCGGTCAGCCCGATCACCGCACCACGAAAGCGCGTGCGTGCGGCGCGCGCGAGGCCCCAGAGGCCGTCGATCAATGTGTCCTTCACGACAATCTGGGGAATGCGGATGCCCGCGATCTCGTGCGGCACGATCATCGCGACCGCTCCGGAAGCTTCCGCCTTGTCCGCGAACTCCCAGCCGTCACGCGCGCTGGCGAAGGCGGAGACGAAGCCGCCGCTCGGTGTTCCGCTCAGCGCGACGAACAGGCTGCCCGGCTTCACCAGGCGGCTGTCCTGGGCGACGAACTCGATCGGCGTATCCGGGAATGATCCGCCGACACCCAGCGCACGCGCCACCTCGGCAACCGTCCATATCGGCGCGCTCATGCAACCCTCGATGCTAGTGCGGCGGCGACCGCCTCGTGATCACTGAAGGGCAGCACCTCGCCGCCGACGATCTGTCCGGTCTCGTGGCCCTTGCCGGCGATGAGCAGCGCGTCGCCCTCCTGCAAGTCCTCGATCGCCGCGCGGATCGCAGCAGTGCGGTCGCCGATTTCGCGGGCGCCCTTCGCGGTGGCGAGGATCGCCGCGCGGATCGCTTCCGGCTTCTCGCTGCGCGGATTGTCATCGGTGATGATGATGCCGTCGGCGTTCTCGGCCGCGATTTCGCCCATGATCGGCCGCTTGCCGGCATCGCGGTCGCCACCGGCGCCGAACACGACAACCAGCTTGCGCCTGGCGTAGGGACGCAGCGCCTGCAAAGCTTTCGCCAGCGCATCGGGCTTGTGCGCATAGTCGACGAAAATCGGTGCGCCGTTGCGCTCGCCGACCCGTTCGAGACGGCCCTTGGCGCCTTCGAGATGTTCGAGGCTCGCGAACACATCGGCCGCATCGCTGCCTGTGCCGATGGCGAGGCCGGCCGACACCAGCGCGTTCTCGATCTGGAACTCGCCGACCAGCGGGAGACGGACCACGTAACGCTTGCCGCGATGCTCGATCGCGAGCACTTGCGAAAAGCCCTCGACCTCGGCACCCGCGAGACGAATGCCCTCGCTTGCCCCGTCCCCGTTGCGGCCGACCGCCATCACGCGCAGGCCGCGCGCCTTCGCTGCGTCGAGGACGTCCGCCGAGCAATCATGATCGGCCGAGATCACAGCCGCGCCGTCAGGGGCGACCAACTCGCGGAACAGCCTGAGCTTGGCCGCAAGGTAATGCGCGACGGTCGGATGGTAATCCATATGGTCGCGCGAGAGATTGGTGAAGCCGGCGGCCGAGACGCGCACGCCGTCGAGGCGGTACTGGTCGAGCCCGTGCGAGGACGCCTCGAAGGCGAGATGCGTGACGCCGTCGCGCGCGATATCGTCGATCTGCCGGTGCAGCGCGATCGGATCCGGCGTCGTCAGCGAGCCGTAGACGGTGTGCTTGGGCGAGACGAGACCGATGGTGCCGATGCTGGCGGAGGCATGCCCCAGCCGCTCCCAGATCTGGCGCGTGAACGCCGCAACCGAGGTCTTGCCGCTGGTACCGGTGACCGCGGCAATCGTCGAAGGCTGCGCAGGGAAGAATTTTGCAGCCGCCAGCGCCAGCGCACGACGGGGGTTGGCGACCGTCACGAACGGCACCTTGCGGCCATCAGGCGCATGGTCGCCGACGACGGCCACCGCGCCTGCCGCGACGGCAGCATCGACGAAGCGCGCACCGTCCGTCTTGCTGCCCGCAAGTGCGAAGAAGAGATCGCCCGGCCTGACCTGCCGGCTGTCGAGGGCAAGGCCGGTCACATCGAGCGCCGCGGCAGCGGGCTCGATTACGACATCATTGCCTAGCAATTCGCGCAGCTTCATGGTCTTCAGTCGACACGCCGAGCCGGAAGGCCGAATCGTCGGAAAAGCCCGACTCAGCAGCGGCAATGGCCTACCCGGTTGATTACTGGGTTGTCCTGGATGCTGCAAGAATAAGGCGGTCCGCAGGCGGCAGATCGAACCGCGGCTCGACGCCCAGAAGCGGCGCGATCCGCTCGATCACCTTGCCGCCGGTCGGCACCGCGTTCCAGCCCGAGGTGATGAAACCCTTCGATTCAGGAATGGCCTGCGGCTCGTCCAGCATGATCAGGACGTGATATTTCGGATCGTCGCAGGGCAGGATGGCGGTGAACGAGTTGAGCACACGCTTCTTGGCGTAGCGGCCGTTGATGACCTTCTCGGACGTGCCGGTCTTGCCGCCGACGTAATAGCCCTTGATGTCGGCGGTCTTGGCGGTACCGATCTCGGCGTTGAGCCGCATCAGATACCGCATCTTGTCGCTGGTGTCCTGCTTGATCACGCGCTTGGCCAGCGCCGCCGCTTCCGCTTCGCTGCGCTTCATGAAGGTCGGCGGAATGAGGTAACCGCCGTTCACCAATGCATTGATGCCCATCACCGCCTGGAGCGGTGCCACCGAGAGGCCCTGGCCGAACGCGGCCGTGACCGTGTTCAGCTCACTCCAGCGACGCGGGATCAGCGGCGCCGCGCTCTCCGGCAGCTCGGTACGCAGCCGCGTCAACTGGCCCATCTTGGCGAGAAACGCCTTATGCGCTTCGACGCCCTGGTTGAGTGCTATCCGTGCCGCGCCGATGTTCGACGAGTAGGTGAACACTTCCTTGGTGTTGATGAAGCGCCCGAGCGGGTGGCTGTCGTGGATGGTGAACTTGCCGTAGTGCAGGTTTCCGCGCGCATCCCACGACGAGTTCAGATTGATCTTGCCGGAATCGAGCGCCATCGCCAGCGTGAACGCCTTGAAGGTCGAGCCCATCTCGTAGACGCCGGTGGTCAGGCGATTGATGCGGTCGGGGTCGTGCGCTTCCTTCGGGTTGTTGGGATCGAAGTCCGGCAGGGAGACCATCGCCACGATCTCGCCGGTCTTGACGTTGGAGACGATGCCGGAGGCGGCCTTGGCGTGGAACTTGTCCTTGGCCTTCAACAGTTCGTCGCGGAGCGCATGCTCGACGCGCAGATCGACCGAGAGCTCGATTGGCTTTTGCAGCCGGTCGGTGGCAAAGCCGGCGCGGTGGAGATCGGCGAGTCCCTGGTTGTCGAGCCACTTCTCGAGACCAGCGATGCCCTGGTTATCGATATTGACGAGACCAATCAGGTGGGCGACCTCGTTGCCGGTCGGGTAGACGCGCTTGTTCTCGCGCAGGAAGCCGATGCCGGGAATGCCGAGCTTGTGGATGTCCTGCTGCTGCTTCGGCGTGACCTCGCGTTTAAGCCAAACGAAGCCCTTGCGCGTCTTCAGGCGCTCGCGCACCTCGGCCTCGTCAAGATCGGGGATGGTGGCGGTCAGAAGCTCGATCGCCTCGTCCTTGTCGATGATGCGGCGCGGCTCGCCGAACAGGCTCGCCGCCTTGACGTCGGTTGCCAGGATCGCGCCGTTGCGGTCGACGATGTCGGGCCGCGCGGTTGCGACCACCTCCTGCGCCGCGGCGCGGCGGGCACCGTGAGCGTCGGCCCCGATCGCGAACATCACGAGGCGGCCGCCGATCAGGGCGTAGACCGAGGCGAAGGCGAGCATCGCCAGGCCAACGCGCGCGCGCGCCTTCGCGGCGCGATCGACGTTGCGCCCGTAGAGCAGGCTGCGGATCAGCCGCTGCCGCCAGGGCTCGCTGGGCTTTTCTGTGGGTTTTGCCGGGATCGGAGCGCTCATTGATTGTCCTCCGGCTGAGGCACGGAGCCCGTCACAGTGTCGGGATCGCTCGCGGCTTCGATAGTATTGAGCATCGCTCCGATCGGGTCGGGCTCGCCCGGCCTGAACATCCGTGGCGGGCGCTCCGGCAGGTTCTTCAGCGAGTCATATTGCGTGCCGTTGACCGGCTTCAGCGATAGATGCCGGTCGGACAGTCCTTGCAGGCGCAGGGGCGCATCGAGCTTGGCCCATTCAGCGCGCAGCGATGCGATCGCATCGCGCTGCTCCCGGATCTCCGCATGCAGGCGCAGCACCTTCTCGGTACGCGCGGTGGAGTCCATCTTGATCCGGTAGACATGGGCTGCCGCGAAGATCAGCGCGCCGATGACGAGGAGGTGGATGAAGCGCATGCGCTAGCCGCCCCTCATGACGTCGGAGAGTCTTGGCCAGAACGATGGCTCGCCATCATGATGCGCGGGCGCCGAGGTACGCTCGGCGGCGCGCAGCTTTGCGGAGCGCGCACGTGGGTTGAGCGCAACTTCGTCCTCACCGGCGACGATCGGCCGCCGCGTCAGCAGCTGGAAGGTCGGCGCGGCTTGCGCCATCTCTGGCAGATGCCGCGAACCGCCGCCGCTCTTGGAACGTGAGGCGAGAAAATTCTTGACGATGCGGTCTTCCAGCGAATGAAACGAGACCACGACGAGGCGGCCGCCGGGCTTGAGCACGCGCTCGGCCGCAGCGAGCGCCGTCTGCAGTTCCTGTAGCTCTTCGTTGACGAAGATGCGCAGCGCCTGGAACGTCCGCGTCGCCGGGTGAATGTCCCCGGGCTTCGAGCGCACGATCCTGCCGACGAGATCAGCGAGGGCGCGCGTGGTCGTGAACGGCGTCTCCTGCCGGTCGGCCACGATGGCGCGGGCGATGCGCCGCGAATGCCGCTCCTCGCCGAAGAGATAGATGATGTCGGCGAGATCGCCTTCGGAAGCGCGGGCGACGACGTCTGCCGCGGTCGGCCCCGCCTGCCCCATCCGCATGTCGAGCGGTCCGTCGAGACGGAAGGAGAAGCCGCGGCCTGCCTGATCGAGCTGCATCGAGGACACGCCGACATCCATCACGACTCCGTCGATCGCCTCGACGCCCTGCCCCGCGCAGACTTCGGCGAGGTTGGAGAAGCGGTCTTCGACCAGCGTGAGCCGGCCCGCGGAGCGTTCGACGAGTTCGGCACCGCCAGCGATCGCAGTGCGGTCACGGTCAATGGCAATGAGCCGGGTTCCCGGCACGTCGAGAATGGCACGGCTATAGCCGCCGGCGCCGAAGGTGGCGTCGACGTAAATGCCGCCCGCGCGCGGGGCGAGATGGTCAACGGCCTCGCGGCCGAGAACGGGAATGTGCGGAGCCGAGCTCATGCGCCACGCCTGCCGAACACCCAGCCCGGCATCGATGCCAGATTGGGGACGAAGCAGCTCATGACGCCTCGAATGATTCTGCGTCGCGGCGGTTCCACGACAAAGCCCCCGTCTAGCATGGTTCCCAAGCCCGGTTGTCCCGGGCCGCAAACCCAGTGTTCCCAGTGGAATTTGTCGGGCAGCCATGGGATTTCGAGCCAAAATACGCTTTGGCCGCCTCCGGACGCGGGTCGGCTCTTCATCTCTCAGTAACGGCCCCTAGCGTTAAGAAAGCGTTGATCGGCTCGCGACAAGTCGAAAAGGCGACGCCGTGGTGATGCTTCATCCACACACACGCGCCAAAATGCATCCGTTAACCGCGTCGCGCGATTGCGCGCGGCCGAAGGGTAAAGGAATAGTAAAGAGAAGGGCTTGGCCCCCACTCTCGTCCAACTCGAGCTGTCCATGCCGTCCGGTTCGTCCACGCCGTCTGGAGCTGATTCGAAGCGTCAACGCGTTCTCCCGGTTCCCAAAGCCGCGGCGGGCATGCGGACGTTCGATCCGGATTCCTCAATCGTCTCCGACATCATCCCCTCGCCGAACCATGGCGAGCGCGCCAAGGGACGGCAGCCCGATATGATCGTGCTGCACTACACCGGCATGCCCGATGTCGAGGGTGCCCTCGCGCGGCTGTGCACGGCAGGGACCGACGTGTCGGCGCACTACGTCGTGTTGGAGGACGGCCGCATCGTGCAATGCGTGCCCGAGGCCAGGCGCGCCTGGCACGCCGGCGTCTCGTCCTGGGCTGGCGAGGACGACATCAACTCCTGCTCGATCGGCATCGAGATCATCAATCGCGGCCATGACTGGGGCTATCCGGAGTATCCGCTGCGCCAGATCGCCGCCGTGATCGCGCTGTGCCGCGGCATCATGCTCCGCCGCAAGGTGCCGCCGCACCGGGTGCTTGGCCATTCCGACGTCGCACCCGCGCGCAAGAAGGATCCCGGCGAAAAATTTCCGTGGCATTCGCTGGCCAATTCCGGCGTTGGCCATTGGGTGACGCCCGCCCCGGTCGTTCGCGGCGAGAGCCTGATGCTCGGCACCATCAGCGACGCCGTGCTGAGCATGCAGCAGGCGCTCGCCCGGTACGGCTATGGCGTGCCGCTGACCGGCAAATACGACGCCGCGACAATGGAAGTCGTCACCGCCTTCCAGCGCCACTTCCGCCCGGCGCGGCTGGATGGCATCGCCGATCATTCGACGCTGTCGACATTGCAGGCGCTGCTGGCGAGCTTGCCCGTCGAGGGGCCGGCGGTCGCGTCGAAGTGACGGCGTAGCCGTCATTCCGGGGCGCACGAGGTGCGGACCCGAAATCTCGAGGTTCCGGGTTCGATGCTTCGCATCGCCCCGGAACAACGGTGCTAAATTTAGTTACCCATCTCCTTGATCCTTCGCGCGTACAGCCGCCGCAGCGGCTCCAGCTGCGTCGCCTCCGTCGCCGCGCGATAAGCTTCGTGCGCCTCGTCCTTGCGGCCGAGCCGCCGCAGCAGATCGGCGCGCACGGCGGGCAACAGCTCGTAGCCAGCGAGCCCGCCGCGGGCGGTGATCGCATCGACGAGAGCGAGCGCACGTGAAGGACCATCGACCATCGACACCGCCGCGGCATGGTTCAGCTCGATCACCGGTGACGGGTTGATGCGCAGCAGGACCTCATAGAGCCCCGCAATCTGCGGCCAATCGGTCTGCGCAAAGCTGGTCGCGCGAGCATGCAACGCCGCGATCGCGGCCTGCACGGCATAGGGTTGCGGCCGGCCCGGCACGCGCAGCGCGTCATCCACCAACCGCAGCCCTTCATCGATCTGCGCGCGGTCCCACAGCGCGCGATCCTGCTCTTCGAGCAGCACGATATCGCCGGCCGGTGTCTGGCGCCCGGCGCGGCGCGCGTCGTGCAGCAGCATCAAGGCCAGCAGGCCCTTGATGCCGGCGCGATCCGGCATCAACCGGTCCAGCAGGCGGCCGAGCCGGATGGCCTCGGCGGCGAAATCGGGCCGCATCAGGTCCGTACCCGACGTCGCGACGTAGCCTTCGGTGAAGACGAGATAGATCACGGCGAGCACGCCGTCGAGCCGCAGCGCCAGCGCGTCGCGCTCGGGCACTTCGTAAGGAATACCGGCGAGCCGAATCTTCTGCTTGGCGCGAACGAGGCGCTGCGCCATTGCCTCCTCGCTGACGAGAAAGGCGCGCGCGACCTGCGCGGTGGAGAGCCCGCAGACGGTGCGTAGCGTCAGCGCAACCTGGACCTCGGTTGCGAATGCGGGATGGCAGCAGGTGAAGATCAACCTGAGCATGTCGTCGTCGAGCATGGCCGGTGGCTCGTCAGGCGCTTGCGCGTTCAGCTCGAGCTCATGCACCAGCGCTTGCTGCTTGCCGCGAAACACGGCCTGGCGGCGAATGCGGTCGATTGCCTTCTTGCGCGCGACATTGACCAGCCAGGCGCGCGGATTCTCGGGGATCTCGCATGCCCGCCAGCGTTCCAGCGCGACGGCAAAGGCATCCTGGAGCGCATCCTCAGCGAGATCGAAATCGCCGACGAGGCGGATCAGCGTGGCCAGCGCCCGCCCCGCCTCGTCACGAAAGATGGCTTCGATCTCGGAAGGGGTCATGCGATCACCACCTCCAACGTCATTGCCGGGCGTCGCGCCAGCGACGAGCCCGCAATCCATATTCCCGATCGTGGTTATGGATTCCGGGCCTGCGCCTTGCGGCGCATCCCGGAACGACGGGGGTGAGATCATTCACTTGTCATAGACCCAGATCGGCCGCACCTCGATCGACCCGATGCGCGCGGAGGGAATCCGCGCCGCAATCTCGATCGCGGCATTCAAATCCTTGGCTTCGACCAGATAGTAACCGCCGAGCTGCTCGCGCGTCTCCGCGAACGGGCCATCAATCGTCAGCGTTTTGCCATCGCGCACGCGCACGGTCGTTGCCGTCGTCGTCGGCTGCAAGCGGTCGCCGGCTTTGAAGTTGCCGCTCTGGATGATGGACTGCGTGAAGGCCTGATATTCCGCCAGTATCTTCTGGCTGGTCGCCGCATCGTTCTTGGCGTACTCGACCTCGTTCTGGTAGATCATCAGCAGATACTGCATTGCTTCACTCCTGTGGTTCGGCTGTGTTGCCGACATCCAGTCGAACGGGGCACGCACCAAACGACACCTTCAGGATAAATTATTTGAAGCCCGCATGCGCGGCGATATCGGCTTGACGGAACCGTCACAAATGCTCCATGCCTAAACCGTCAGTCGGCCGGACGGCCGCTCCGGCAGGGCCCGAAAGGCCGCCGGGGAGGAAAGTCCGGGCTCCCTTGACATGCGGTGCCGGATAACGTCCGGCGGGGGTAACCCCAGGGAAAGTGCCACAGAGAACGAACCGCCCGCCTTCGCCCCTTCGGGGCTTCGGCGCGGTAAGGGTGAAAAGGTGCGGTAAGAGCGCACCGCGGCTCCGGCAACGGAGCCGGCATGGCAAACCCCACCGGGAGCAAAACCGAATAGGGACGGCGCAGCGGGCTGTTCGCGCAAGCGATAACGCCGCGGGGCGATGTCAGGCCCGCCGTCCGGGTAGGTTGCTCGAGGCCATGTGCAAACATGACCCCAGAGGAATGGCCGTCACGTACCGTTCGCGCAAGCGGGCGGTGCCTTACAGAACCCGGCTTACAGGCCGGCTGATATCTTGCAACGAGGGGTTCGGCGCCAACGCGCCGAGCCCCTCACCATTTTGGCCGTTGTCATTCCGGGGCGTGCGCAGCACGAGCCGAAATCCATGGAGCCGCGGAGTTGATGGATGAATGGATTCCGGGCTTCGCTTCGCGAGCCCCGGAATGACGGCGAGAATTACGCCACGATTTTCTCCAGCACGCCCATCAGCGCCTCCGGCGCACGAATGCGCGATGTAAACGCTGCGGCCGCTTTAGGCCCCGCGCGTGTCCGCCCTCACCAGCGCCGGTGCAAGCGCATTGCCTTCGCGCCGCAGCTTCTTCGGCTCGAAACCGTGCATGCCGAGCTGCCATTGCAGTCCGACGATGGCGCCCTTGGTCGGTTGCAGTAATGCGAGCGACGCGAACAGCGTCACCGGCAGCCACACCGCGAGTTGCAGCCACTCCGGCGGCGCATAGGCGGTCTCAACCGCAAGGATCGCCGGCACCACGAGATGGCCGACCACGACCATCACAAGATAGGCCGGAAAGTCGTCTGCGCGCTGGTGAAACAGCTCCTCGCCGCAATGGTCGCAAGCGTCAGTCACTTTCAGGAAGCGGCCGAACATGTGCCCCTCCCCGCAATTCGGACATTTGCCGGTGAAACCGCGCCACATCGCCTTCGCCAGAGAGACCGTCGCCATGACCACACCTCTTCCCTTTCAACGATCCATACAATAATATGTTGCATCCATACATTTAAAGGATCTGAACCTAAATTGCATGGATTGGACCCCTACAATCTCTGAGCTTTCCGGCCCGAGCTACCAGCGTATTGTCGATGCCATGGAAGCCGACATCGCCGCGGGCCGGCTGGTGCGCGGCCAGCAATTGCCGACACAGCGCGCGCTCGCAAAAGCGCTCGGCATCGACCTCACAACGGTGACGCGCGCCTACACCGAGGCGCGGCGCCGCGGCATCATGGAGGCGCGGGTCGGACAGGGCTCGTTCGTGTCGGAGACCAGCGCGCGCCGCGCGGTCGACCTGCCCCACCCAGTCGCGATCGACCTCTCGATGAACGTGCCGCCACATCCGCTGGAGGCACAGCTCGACGAGCGCATCATCGCCGGAATGGAAGCCATCCGCGCGCAATCGGGCTTGACGGCGCATCTCAACTACCAGCCGCCCGGCGGCAGCGCACATGAGCGCGAGATTGCGGCACGCTGGATGCGCGCCCGCGTTGCGCATGCGCATGCCGACAAGCTCGTGATCTTTCCCGGCGCGCAGACGATCCTGTTCAACCTGCTCAGCCATCTCGCGCGGCCCGGCGACATCGTGCTGACCGAAGCGCTCACCTTTCCGGGCATCAAGGCCGCCGCGGCGCGGCTTGGGATCAAGCTCGTCGGCGTCGCCATGGATGACGGCGGCATCCTGCCCGACGCGCTGGCAGACGCTTGCCGCACCCACAGGCCGAAAGCCGTCTATCTCATTCCGACGCTGCACAATCCGACCACGGCGACGCTCTCCCCCGAGCGGCGCAGCGCGATCGCAAAGATCATCCGCAATGCCGGTACGACGCTGATCGAGGACGATGCCTACGGGCTGCTCGACCGTTCGGCATCGCCGATCGCAAGCCTCATTCCGGAGCGGACCTATCTCGCCACCACGCTGTCAAAATGCATCGCGCCGGCCCTCCGCGTCGCCTATCTGCTGACGCCCAACAATGATGCACAGCAGACGATGCGCAGCCATTTGCAGGCCACCGTGCAGATGCCGGCGCCGCTGATGGTGGCGCTGGTGACGCATTGGATCGAGACCGGCATTGCCGATCGCATCATCGCCGCCATCCGCAACGAAGCGGTTGGCCGCCAGCAGCTCGCGCAGCGCGCGCTGAAAGGATTTCAGTTCCTGGCCAGGCCCGCCGCCCATCATCTCTGGCTGAGGCTGCCGGAGGGCCGGTCCGATGTCGCGGGGCATCTCTTGCGGAATGGACTCGCACTGGTCGCCGCCGAAGCCTTCACCGTCGATGGGATGCCGCCGCATGCGGCGCGAGTCTCGCTGGGCGCAGCGCGCAACAGGGCGGAATTGACCGAGGCGCTGCGCATCCTGGTCAGCGCGCTGCACAAGCCGGCCGACACCAGGCAGATCGTCTAGCGAAAACCTATCGATGCTGACGGCGATGGCGCGAGCGAAGCGCAGGCACACCGGGTGACGGATAGGCCTGCGATGCATAGGCGTCGCGCGGGATGCCCTGCTGGCCGAGCGCAGCGCGCGCCGCCGGCGTGAGCTGGCCGCCATTCAGCACGTCGCGGTCGGGATGGGCGGCCTGATAGGCCGCAGGTTCGGAAAGCTGCGCCTGCGCTATTGTCGGCATCAAGGCCGCCGCCGACATCAGCGCGGCCGCAACGGCAATGTTCATGCCGGTCATCGCCATTCTCCATCATCTTGTGCGGGACTGACCGAACGGAGCGCACGATGGCGTCGGACGGGCCGCAGGATTGAAGTACTGAAGTACGACCGTCATGTAGGCGTGTCTTTCGCGAAAGCCCGAAGGCTGCAGATCACGCTTGCGTGCAGCACGGATTGACCGGCACGGCAGCAAGCGTGCTATGGGGCGCTGGTGATCAACAGTTCGGGATCGCCCATTGCGACAAGGATGATCCGTTGGAAACGCTCACCTACGTCCTGTTGTTGTTCGGCGCGCTGGCCGGCGGCTTCGTCTCGGGACTGGCCGGCTTCGGCACGGCGCTGATGGCGCTCGGCATCTGGCTCTACGTCCTGCCGCCATCGCTTGCGGTGCCGTTGGTGCTGATCTGCTCGGTAATCGCCCAGACCTCGACGCTGCCGTCGATGTGGAAGAGTTTTGACCTCTCGCTGGTCTGGCCGTTCCTGATCGGCGGGCTGGTCGGCGTGCCGCTGGGAACGATGATGGTGGCCTCGGCCGATCCAAAAGTTTTCAAGCTGAGCGTCGGTGTGCTGCTTCTGATCTTCTCGAGCGCGCTGTATCTGAACAAGAGGTCGCTCGCGATCGAATTCGGCGGCAGGATCGCAGACGGCGCGATCGGCTTTGCCGGCGGCATTCTTGGCGGCCTCGCGGGATTGTCGGGGCCGCTGCCGATCCTGTGGGCCAACATCCGCGGCTGGAACAAGCACGAGCGGCGCGGCATCTTCCAGCTCTTCAATTTTACGGTGCTCGCGACCGCGCTGGCGTTGCAGACCGCGTCGGGCCTCGTCGCCTTCAAAGTGGTCTGGCTCGCGCTGGTCGCCTTTCCGGGCACGCTGATCGGCGCATGGGCCGGCGCACGCGTCTATCACGCGTTGAGCGACAAGCATTTTGGCGATGTCGTGCTCGGCCTTCTGTTCCTGTCCGGCCTCGGCCTCGTCTGGAACAGTGTTGGCGCGTATTAGCCCCACGGCGCCGCAAATTATCCGGCGCCGCTGGGGAGGTGATTGTCGCTACGCAGGCGCACGCGCGGGAGGTGCGACAGGCTCAGCTTCGATCGGCCCGGGAGCCCCGACCTGCCGGAGCGGCGCCAGGCGCCTTTCGAACTCGCGGCGTAACAACCACAAGCTCAGCGCAGCCTGGAGCGTCGTCGCTGCGATCGACAAGTACCACACGTGCTCCATGCGGAAGCCCGGCCGCGTCGACAGCCAGATCGCCGGCAAGGAATAGGTGAACACGCGCGTCGCCGAGCTCAAGAGCACCGGCTTGGTATTGCCGAGGCCCTGGAACATGCTCGAGCAGGTGAAGATCAGGCCCTGCGCCACCATGTTGAACGAGATGATCCGCAGGAACAGGAAGGCGATCTCCATCGTCTCCCGGTCGTTGGAGAATCCGGCGAGCAGCAACTCCGGCTTCGCTTGCGCAAGGATCATGAAGCCGATCATCACGGCTGTGGTGATTAGCGCCGCCTTGACGAAGGTCTCCCGCACGCGCGCGCCGTTTGCGGCGCCGACGTTCTGGCCGGCGATCGGCCCGGCCGCGAGTGCGACCGCAAGCGCCGGCATCTGGATCAGGCCGAGCACCCGCTGCCCGATGCCGAATCCCGCCTGCGCCGCCGCACCGAAATCGCGCAGCACGTAATAGACCACGGCCATGAAGATGAACATCATCGCGAACTCGCCGCCGGCCGGCAGACCGAGATTGAGAATGCGCTTCAAATGGCGCGGCTGCGGGCGCCACTGCGCCGCGTTGAACGCGACGTAGCGCTCGACCTGGCGGAAGTACGCGAGCAGCATCAGAACGCCGATCGCTACCGCGATCGAGCTCGCCAGCCCGGCGCCGGCAACGCCGAGCGGATAGCCCGTGCCCCAGCCCGCGATCAGCACCGGCGCCAGCGCGATGTTGATGAGCACCGCGAGCGCCTGCACCAGCATGGCGGGACGGACAATGCCGGTCGCGCGCAGCGCAGACGCCATCACCTGAGTGGCAAACTGCAGCGCGAGCGCGGGCATGAACCACAATAGATAGATGGTCCCCGCCTCGATCGTGGCCTGATCCGCGGCGATCGAGCGCATGTAGAGACGCGACAAAGCTGCGCCCGCGGCCAGGGTCAGCAGGCCGAACAGCACCGACAGCGCGATCGCCTGGTTGAAGATCAGATTGGCATCCTGCCGATCCTTGCGTCCCACGGCGTGCGCGATCAGCGCCACCGTGCCGACGCCGAGCACCTGCATCAGCGCGTTGACGAGAAATCCGGCATTGCCGGCCGCGGCGACACCCGCGACGGCAGCATCGCCCAATCCCGAGACGAAGTAGAGATCGACCAGCTGGCAGACCATAATCGTGATCATGCCCACCATGATCGGCGGTGCCATGGCCAGGATGTGTCTCACGATGGGGCCGTTCGTCAGGTCCTTCATGTCATTCACCTCCGGCGGCGTGGCGTCGGGACTTCGCCCCGCCGCCGCGCGCCTCATTCCGCTGCTGCGATATGTCCGAGCTCCACCACCTGCCGCTCGAACAGACCACGATAGATGCCCCCTCGGTTGCCCGCGAGCACGGCATGCGTGCCCTGCTCGACGATCTCGCCGCGATCGAACACCAGGATGCGATCGAGGCTCTTCACGGTGGACAGCCGGTGCGCAATCACGATCGAGGTGCGGCCCTTCATCAGCCGCTCCATCGCCTGTTGGATCAGCGCCTCCGACTCCGAATCCAGACTCGAGGTCGCCTCGTCCAGCATCAGCACCGGCGCATCCGCCAGGAAGGCGCGCGCCAGCGCCACGCGCTGCCGCTCGCCGCCCGACAACTTCACGCCGCGCTCGCCGACCAGCGTGCCGTAGCCCTTGGGCAGGCGAAGAATGAACTCGTGCGCGTTCGCAAGCCGCGCCGCCTGCTCGATCGCCTCTAGGCTGGCGCCCGGCCGGCCATAGGCGATGTTTTCGGCGAGCGAGCGGTGGAACAGGATCGGCTCCTGCTGCACGATCGCGATCTGGCTGCGCAGCGATTGCTGCGTGGCGCGCGCGATGTCCTGCCCGTCGATCAGCACGCAGCCACTGGTGACGTCGTAAAGCCGCTGCACCAGCTTGACGAAGGTCGTCTTGCCGGAGCCGGAGCGGCCGACGAGGCCGACACGCTCGCCGGCGCGGATCGTCACCGACAGCCCGTCATAGAGCGGCGCGCGGTGGCCGCCATAATGGAACGTGACGTCGTCGAACACGATCTCGCCGCCCTCGATCGCGATCGGACGCGCATCGGAAGCATCCGCAATGCCGATCGGCTCGTCGTGGATCGCCACCAGCTCGTCCATGTCGTTGACCGAGCGCTGGAGGTTGTTGATGTGCATGCCGACGTCGCGCAAATAGGCGTGGATGACGTAATAGCTCGTCAGCACATACGTGACGTCGCCGGGCGTGGCATGACCTGACATCCACAGCAGCACCGAGCCGCCGATCACGGAGGCGCGCAGGCACAGCAGCAAGGAAAGCTGCGACATCGCCGTGTAATTGTAACGAAACCAGGTCCGCCGCACGCGCACGCGCCAACGGTTGATGACGCGCGCGAGCCGCGCATCCTCGCGCGCTTCGGCACCGAACGACTTCACCACGGCGTTGCAGGTCAGCGCGTCCGCCAGCGTGCCTCCGACCTTGGTGTCCCAGGCATTGGAGACGCGGGCTGCCGGCGCGATGTAGCGGGTCGAGAACACCACCGTGATGGTGACGTAGACGACCGCCCCGAGCGCGATCACCAGGCCGAGCGAGGCCCAGTGCACGCCGAGCAGGACCATCGACCCGATCAGCACGACCAGCGAAGGCAGAAGCGCGAGCAGAATGGTGTCGTTGAGCAGGTCGAGCGCCCACATGCCACGGGTGATCTTGCGCACCGTGGAGCCGGCAAAGGAGTTCGCGTGCCAGTCGGTCGAGAAGCGCTGCACGCGCGTGAACGCGTCCTGCGCGACGTCGGACATGGTCGTCAGCGTGAACGGCACGATCGCCTGGAGGCCGACGAGCCGCAGCACCATCGAGGCTGCGCCCAGCGCCACGATGGCGCCGAACGCCGTGAGCGCCGCGTGGCGCGCGTCCGGGTCGGACGGGCCGCGCGTCAGCGCATCGACCAGATGCCCTGAGAACACCGGCATGAACAGGTCGGCGAGAGTCGCGCCCAAGACGCCGCCGGCCACAACGAGGCCGCGCCCCGGCTGCTTCAGCCAGTGGCGGAACACGAAGGGCAGCACCACGCGAATTGCGGCGGGCTTTTTAGACAGAGCGGTCATGACATCATCCGGCCGCACGCGCGGGCCGGCTCCATCGATGGACACAGACCGGCCGCGAGGGCCGAGACGGCGTCACTCAAAACTGATTTTGACTTGGGAAGCGGAGCGATCGGGGCGCTTGGTCGAAATCTTGGCCCAATCGAAGCTGGCGGAAAGGGCCTCTATGAGGCCGAGCACATACCGAGCCAGAACATCGAGCGCGGGCGTGCGATCTGCGAATGCGTCGAAATCATGCAAATCCCTCCCGGCTCGATTGAATGAGGTGCGCTTTATAGATGTGTCGCAAGCGCTTTGCAACGGGGCTCGCGCGAGATCACGCACGAGTGTTGCAATTTGGTTCGCGACGCCGTCCGCATCGCTGGTTGCGCGCTGCCCACCCCAATCTCCGCCGTCATGCCCGGCTTGACGGGGCATCCAATACGGCGCGGCGAGTGTGGTGCGAGAGCGAGCTCTCCAAGGCCTGCCTCTGGAATACTGGATCGTCCGGTCAGCCGGACGATGACACCGAACACGTGGAGTTGCGTCAATGCGCGTCGCCGCCGGCACCAAACGGCGAAGGCGGCTTCTTCAGCAGCGCGACCAGGACGCTGAGCGCGAGATAGAACAGCGTCAGCACGAAGAAGGCGTCGCCAAAGCTCATCACCACGGCCTGGCGATGAACCAGCTGGGAGAGCTGCTTCATGGCCATCAGCGTGGCATCGCCAAGCCCCTGAAACTTCTGCATGAACATGGTCAGGGTTTCGGTCGCGGTCGCATTACCCCACGTCACGCGCTCCTGGAGGCGGGTGATGTGGAGGTCGGTGCGATCGTTGAGCACGGTGTTGATGACGGCGAGGCCGAGCGCGCCGCCGAGATTGCGCATCAGGTTGAACACGCCGCTCGCGTTCTTCACCTTCTCGGGTGCCAGCGTACCGAGGGCGACGTTGTTGGTCGGCACCATCGCGAACATCATGCCTATGCCGCGCAGGATCTGCGGCACCAGCAGTTCATAGAAATCATAGTCTCGCGTCATCCAGGTCATCTGGTAGGAGCCGAGCGCGAACACGACAAGACCGAACGCGATCATGTAGCGCATGTCGACCTTCGCCATGAGCCGGCCGACCAGCGGCGCGACCAGGAACATGGTGATGCCGGAGACGAACATGGTGTCGCCGATCATCAACGCGCTGTAGCCGCGCACTTCGGCGAGATAGCGCGGATAGATATAGGTCAGGCCATAGAGCCCGATCCCGATGCAGAACTGCAGCGTGCAGCCGACGGCGAAATTGCGGTCCGAGAAGGTGCGCAAGTTCACGATCGGCTCGGCCGCGGTGAAGACGCGCCAGAAGAAGGCGATTCCCGAGATTGCACAGATCCAGGCGCAGATCGCGACCGAGGTGTCCTGCATCCATTCATATTGCGGCCCCTCCTCCAGCACATATTCGAGCGTGCCGAGAAAGCCGGCCATGAACAACAGGCCCCACCAGTCGAAGCGGTCGAGCAGTTCGAGATGAGGCTCGTCGAAATCGACCAGCGCCAGCACGCCGACGGTGATGCCGATGCCAGGCAGAACGTTGATGTAGAACAGCCAATGCCAGGACATCGCGTCGGTGATGTAGCCGCCGACCGTCGGTCCGATCGTGGGTGCGAGGGTCGCAACAAGCCCGATGATGGGGCCGACGATGTGGAATTTCGAGCGCGGAAACACGGTATAGGCCGAGGCGAACACCGTCGGGATCATGCCGGCGCCGAGGAATCCCTGGAGCGCGCGCCAAAGGATCATCTCCTCGATGGTGCTGGCAAAGCCGCAGAGCAGGCTCGAGGCGGTGAAGCCGGCGGCCGAGATCGCGAACAACAGCCGCGTGCCAAAGGCGCGCGACAGGAATCCCGAGAGCGGAATGGCGATGACCTCGGCTATCAGATAGGCGGTCTGGACCCAGGAGACTTCGCTGGAGCTTGCCGACAGTCCGGCCTGGATTTCGCTCAAGGAGGCCGAGACGATCTGGATGTCCAGGATCGACATGAACATCCCGAACACCATGATGATGAAGGCAAACAGCCGCTTCGGCGCGATCCGCTCGGAAGCCGGGGCCGCCATCATGGCAGGTGAAGCGGTGGAGGTGTCGGCCATTTGTCAGCTCTGATAGGAGCAAGCTGCGAGTTGGCGGCACCTCTCCCGCTTGCGGGAGAGGTCGCGCCGAAGGCGCGGGTGAGGGTTCTCTCCTCTAGGGGATTGTCCCATTCTGGAAACACCCTCTCCCCAGCCCTCTCCCGCAAGCGGGAGAGGGAGCGCACCTGCATTCGCGGCTGCAGCGTGATTCATATCACCGCGCCTACTGCGGGTGAACCGCAATGGGATCGTCGAGATCGACCTCGCTGTCGGCATCGGCAGCACCCTTGTTGGTGTCGACGGTCGCGTAGACCGACATGCCGGCGCGGAGCAGGTTCTGCTTCGCCACCGATTTCGGCACGCGGATGCGCACCGGCACGCGCTGCACGATCTTGGTGAAGTTGCCGGTGGCATTGTCAGGCGGCAGCAGCGTGAACACCGAGCCCGCGCCCGCCGCGATGCTGTCGACGACGCCGGAGAACTTGCGCATGCCATAGGCATCGACCTTGATCGTCACCGGCTGGCCGGGGCGGATGCGCTTGAGCTGCGTTTCCTTGAAATTGGCGTCGATATAGACTTCGTCGAGCGGCACGATGTTGCCGAGGCGCTGGCCGACCGCGACGAAGTCGCCCGTATTGACCAGGCGATTCGAGAACGTGCCGTTGACCGGCGCGCGCACCGCGGTGAATCCGAGATCGCGCTCAGCCTTGGCGAGCGTGGTCTTGAGCTCGGCGAGCTGCGCCTGCGCTTCGGCCTGCTGCGCCTTGGCGACGTCGACATTGCTGACCGCGACGTCGTAGGCGGCCTGCGCGGCCTTGACCGCGGCCGCGCCCTGGTCGCGTCCGGCTTCCGAGCTCTCGAAGGTGGCGCGCGAGGCAAAGCCCTTGCTGCTCAGCGCCTGCTGGCGCTCATAGTCGAGATCGGCACGCTTGAGGCCCGCTTCAGCCGAGACGAGCTGCGCCTTTGCTTGCGCGACCTGGCTATCGAGTGCTGCGACCTGGCGGCTGATGCGGTCAATCGTGGCCTGCTGGGTCGCGATCTTGGTCGCGGCGGCATCGACTGCGATCTTGTAGTCGCCGTCGTCGATGCGGAAGACGACGTCGCCCGCGCGCACCGGCGAGTTGTCGCCGGCGAGGACCGCGGAGATGTGGCCGGCGACGCGCGCACCGAGCATGGTGTTGTTGGCGCGGACATAAGCATCGTCGGTGGAGATGTAGAAGCGGCCGACCAAGGTGTAGTAACCGGCATAGCTCGCGACCGCGAGCGCCAGCAGCAAGCCAACGCCCATCAGGACGAATTTGCGCTTGCCGGATTTGGGCGCGGCGGCAGCAGCGCTATGGACAGGGGCAGCCGGGGCCGCCCTGTCAGTCGCGGGCTTCTCGGCCACCTCGACGCTGCGGTGCTCGGTTTCCTCGACCACATGAGAGCGCAATTTCTCAGCCAGGACGGCGGGTTTCTCGCTCGCCGCGTCACCGCTCGCCTGCTCCGGCGTCGTCTCCACCGCTTCCTGGCGAAGGACGCGCGCAGCCTGGTCTCTCGATACGGCCATAAAGGCCTCCCCAAAAGCGCGAGCAGGGGTGGCCGCCACGGCACGCCCCTTTTCGCTCGTCCTGAATACCTTGACCGAACGGTTCGGTCAATCTACATAATATTCCCGGTGTCATCTTAATAGCCGGAATCCTTTATTCGGGTTCATAGCCCCAGACGCGGATCCAAAAACCTTCCGAGACCCTAAACCAATGGTTGTAGCTGCCAGCGAACGTCTTCACATCGTCCCGGAGGAGGACAGCTCCAAGCGACGTCAAATCCTGGACGGTGCTCGCAAAGTGTTCATGGCTCTCGGTTTCGACGGCGCCAGCATGGGCGAGATCGCGCGCGCGGCACAGGTTTCCAAGGGCACGCTCTACGTCTATTTCGCCGACAAATCGGCGCTGTTCGAAGCCATTCTCGAAGAGGAGGCGCTCCAGCACGGCCAGGTCGTGTTCAATTTCGATCCCGCGCGCGATGCCGAGACCACGCTGAAGGATTTCGGCCAGGCCTATATCCATTTACTCTGCCGGCCCGGCGGCGGATCGGCAATCCGCACCGTGATGGCAATCGCCGAGCGCATGCCCGACGTCGGCCGCCGTTACTATGCGCGGGTGCTGGACAAGACCATCCACCGGTTGTCCGATTATCTCAAAGCCCATGTCGCTTCCGGCGATCTCGACATCGACGATTGCGATCTTGCCGCCTCGCAATTCATGGAACTGTGCAAGGCCTCGCTGTTCCTGCCGTTCGTCTTCCAGGCTGCTCCCGCACCGTCGCAAGAGCGCATGACCGAAGTCGTCGACAGCGCGACGCGGATGTTCCTCGCGACGTATCGGGCGAAGTAACCGCGAGCGGGCTACGCGTTGCGCAGGCGCGTCGCGGGCGGTTATATTTGCGTCCATGCCTCGTGATCTTCGCCCCCCTGTCGATATTCTCCACTATGAGATCGTCCAGGAGCAGGCCTCGGCGCTTGGACGAATGGGCCGCGCGCTGGAACAGAGCCTCGCGCGTTTGCGCGAGTTCGACGCCGCCCACGCGGCCTCGGGGATACCGGCCTCACTGCAACCGGCCAGACGTAGGCTGGTGCATGAAGCCGGCCATGCGCTGTGGATGTTCGTAGTGCAACGCGAGGCGTCCGGTCTTCGCGACAGCCGCCACATCATGCGAACCTACAACGTCCCTGGCGAGGTGCAGCGGTGCATGGGGCTCCCACCGTCGAAGCCGGCCTCGAAATGACTTGCTGGCGGGCTACGGCCCCATCGTAGCCACCGGTTTTGCGCAAGCCTCAATCGTCGGCGTACTCGTCTTCTTCGCGCTTGTGCGCGGCGCTCTTGCGGCCGAGCGAACCAGTCACGGAAGGATCGCGTGCATTCGCATAGGGGCTGCGTGACTGCGCACGCGCAGCGACCTCATCGCCGGAGACGGCGGCGGGCTGGCAGATCAGGCGACGGCTGGCGCGGCGCATCAGATCGACGTGGATGTGATCGTAATGATAGACGTTGGAGCCGGGCGCGAGCACCGTCGTGAAATGCGCGCAGGCACCGGACTGCACGTCGCGCAAAAATCCCTGCTCTTCCGGCATGCCGCGCCAGCCTTCCTTCACAGTGACACGGCGGCCGTCGGCGAGCACGAAGGCGGAAATATCGAGCGCATTGCCGAAGGCGTGCTCGGAAATGTGGGCGCGCGAGTTGCCGTTCATGCCGCGGCAGGAATAGGCGGAGATCTGCTTGATCTCGGCGACACGGACCCCGAACCAGCGCATGGCCGAGGGCTGCACGGTGTCGGCGAGCCAGCGGTCGAGCTCGGATACGATCGGACAGGCCAGCGTCGCGGTCGGCTTGATCGCAACGGGACCGACGGCGGTGAGGGGATTGCCCTGCGCCGGGCCAAGACGCGGCAGCGGCTGCTGCGCGGGCGGTTGCCCGTAGGGTGCCGCACCGGCCGGCCGCGCCGGATAGCTCGGCGCATTCATGTAGCGCGCGGCCCCCGCGGCATCGGTGCCCTCGGGCGGCAGATCGATCTCGTCTTCCTGCGGCACCACGCCGGGCGCGTTCAGCGACATCGGTCCGGTTGAAGTGCCATAGCCGGAAGGCTGCTGCACCGCGCTCTCCGGATAGTTCGATCGCTGCGGGTGGGAGGGTGCCGGATAATTCTGGCTCTGCGGATAGTTCGACCGCGGCTGCGTGACCGGCCAGCGCGGCTGGTTGCCGATGCTCCCCGGCGGACGCAGCTCCTCGTCGGCAAAGCCATAGCTGTTGGAGGCTTCGCCGATGGCGGCGACCTTCAGCGGAAATTCGGCGCCACATTGGCCAGGGCCGGAGATCGGATCGATGCGGACGATGTCCGCACTCTCCTTGACCGCTCCAGATTTCAGGCACGCCGCTTCCGCCTCGGCCCGCCACGGTTCGCGTTCGGCCTGGAAGAAGCCGCGTCCACAACCCGCAAGCGAAACAAGGACGATGGAGCCGACGAGATACAAACGAACTCCGCGCGTCATGAACGCACGTTCGGTGAATTTACTTAAAGACTCTTCAACGTGTCGTTTCAGCCTTCTTTAACCATGCCGGCCCGCGTGCGCCGAAATGCTGCCAGACTGAGCGACAGGACGACTGACTTTTTCGGAAGGAGACTCTCTGTTAACCATAAAGCTCGCGCAACGCGGCGCGACAGCGGGAGCGATCGCATGACGTTCGCCGGCAGACTGAGCATTATCACCGCGTACCTCGCCATGGCCTTCGTCGGCGCCATCGTGTTCGGCATCATATAGGGCCGCGCTCCATCTCATGGATCGTTACCGACATCAGGCCAAGATGGCCGAATGTGCGCCGGCTCACGCAGGCGACGGCCAGAGGTAGTGATGTCGATCACGGAAGAAGGGACAGCCGGGGCGTAGGGTCGAACTACGCTCAGTCCACCAGCGACACCAGTCCATACGCGGACACGGAGGTTGTCATGAACAAGCTCACCATCGCCGCCACGGCGCTCTTCCTTGCTTCGACCGCCGCGGCGCATGCGGGCAATTCGATCTCGTTCCAGATCGAAGGCCAGCACATCCGCATTGAGACGCCGCGCAATTGTGCCTCACTCAATTGCGTGGCCATCGTGGCGCCGGGCCTGTCGGACAAGCCGATCAAGCTGAACAACATCAACCTCAAGGGCCTGGGCGGCTCCAAGGAGGATGACGTCGACACCACGCCGGCTCCGGCGACCACGAATGCGCAGCCGGCGCCGGCTCCGGTGCAGCAGCAGCCAGTGCCACAGGCGCCGGTCCAGGCGACTGCGCCCGCCGCAACGGACCCGACGGCTCCCGCCGCCGCGTCCGCCGGCCTCGACACCGCGCAGCCTGCACCTGTTGCGGCGCCTGCTCCCGTCGCTGCACCCGCTCCCATCGCTGCTGCTCCCGCGCCGGCCCCGGCTGCGGTTGCCGCGGCGCCCGTGGCGCCACCAAACTCGCCGATCGGCGTGTGGGCGACCGAAGAGAACAAAGGCAATGTCCGTGTCGAACAGTGCGGCGCCAATCTCTGCGGTTATGCCGTGAAGACCAATGAGCGCATCCTGATCAACATGAAGCCCGACGGCTCGAAGTGGAGCGGCCGCATCCACGATCCCAACTCTGGCCGCAATTACGACTCGACCATCGCGATGAAAGGTCCGAATGCAATGCGCGTGCAGGGCTGCGCCTTCGGCGGTATGTTCTGCGGCGGCCAGACCTGGAAGCGCGTGAGCTGACATCGAAGGTGTCGACCAGCGCGCGGCGCGCGCTCACGCCTCGCCGCGCAGCCACGCCTTCACCTTCTGCAACAAGCCGTGCGCAGTTCGTCGACCGAGGCGGCTTGGGCTGGTGTCAGCGTCTGCAAGGCCGCATCGATATGATCGGCCGGCGGCGTCGGCTCGGGCGAAGGCGCAACACCGGCAGCGGCGAGTGCAATCGGACCGATCTGCGCCAGGAACGCGCGCTCATATTCGCGCGACAGCCGCGCGATTGCGTCGTCCAACGTCAGCCAGTCCACCGCCTTGATGTCGTTCATAGGTTTGCGGACTGGTCCGCCATCGGCCTCCATGCGCCAGAAATGCACGACCTTGGTGCGCCCGCCCGATTGATAGCCCAGCGTGCCCAGAAATTCGTGCACCGCGACGTCGTGCCCGGTCTCTTCCAGCACCTCGCGATGCGCGGCCTCCTTTGGCGTCTCGCCGTCGTCGAGCTTACCCTTGGGCAAGACCCATTCGTTGCGCTTGCGCTGGCGCACCACGGCGATCAGCGGCATCGAACCTCGCCGCAGCACAATACCACCCGCCGCCATCACCGGCGCCCGCGCCATCACTCACATCCAGTTGTCCCCGCGGACGATATAGGCGGCGGGCGCGGCGGATTGAAGGCTACTTTCTCTTCAGCAGCGCTTGACCGGCGCGGATGCGCGTGCCCTCCGTGATGCCGTCGCAGAACGTGAAATCGCCGGGCGCCAGGATGATGATGGTCGAGCCGTGCTCGAACCAGCCGAGCTCCTCGCCTTTGATCACGTTGACGTCGCAGGGAAAATTGACGGGGCCATGGGTCTGCGCGTTCAGCACCATGTCGAGAAAGTGCAGGCGGATGCTCGCGACCAGGATGGCGGCGACCGGCACCAGCGTCACCGCCTCGCCGGTCGGCAAATGCGTGCGAATGACCGCGCGCTCGTTCTTGCAGAACAGCCGCTCGACGCGCTTCAGCGCGATGGGGTTGACGTTCCAGACGTCGCCATGGATCAGCGTGACGCGCTCGATATGCGCATCATAAGGCGCGTGGAAACGGTGATACATGCTGGAGGTCAGCCGCAGCGTGACGAAGCTTCCGTTGCGGTGCTGGTCGACCAGGGCGGAATCGCCGACGAGATCGAGCAGCGAATAGGGCGCACCTTTGACCTGAAACAGTTCGGTGTCGGCGATCCGGCCATGGGCGCCGACAATGCCGTCGGAGGGGCTCGCGACCACGGCCGGGTCCGGATCGAACGGCCGCAGATCCGGCTTGAGCTCCCGGGTGAAGCAGTCATGCAGACTCTTGAAACGATCTTTTCGCGCCTCCGACAGATCGAGGTCGGAGAACAGCTTCCACAGCGCGATCGAGAAGTCCCGCACAAACGGGTTCTCGATCTTGGAGAACCAGCCCATGAAGCGGGTCAGGGCCGCGCGCGGGATGCGGTTGGTCAACAGGAAGTTGAGGTCTTCCTGCTGGGTGAAAGAGGCGATGAGGGCTTTGACTGTCATGAATCTGTCAGCTCGCAGGGTTAGCGCTTGTTGTCATGGAAACGACACTCCCGATTCTCTCGATGTCCGTGGCCGCCGCAGCGTCCGCTGCCGCCGCCTTCCCGAAGCTCAAGGCGCGCATCGAGCTCTCCCGCGCCAAGCACCGCTCGCTCTCCGGGCACTCCAAGATGTCGCGCCGCGTGGCGCGGCTGATCCCGTTCTACGAGTTCGGAAACGACGACTACTTCTCCTGCGATGGCGCGCCGGCGAACATCGCGGCTCAGCGCAAGGAGGGCTTCTTCCGCCTCGCCGGCCTCTACGCCGAGCGCTATCCCAGGGGACGCGCGATGACGAAGGAGGCCGCGGAGAGGATCTCCGATCTGAACTTCACCGAGAGCTACCGCGTGCCGTTCCAGTTCTCGCGACTGGTCCGCGAGCATCTGGGCACCTCGACTTTCATGGAAGCCTCGCGCGGCGTCACCGTCACGGATATCGACGGCAACAGCTTCTACGATCTCACCGGCTCCTACGGCGTCAACATCTTCGGCAACGACTTCTACAAGGAGTGCATCGAGGGCGCCGAGAAGCGGGCGCACGCGCTCGGCCCCGTGCTCGGCCCCTACCATCCCGTCATCCTCGACAACGTGCAGCGGCTCTGCCGAATCTCGGGCCTCGACGAGGTCTCGTTCCACATGTCCGGCACCGAAGCCGTGATGCAGGCGGTGCGACTCGCGCGCTACCACACCAAGCGCACGCATCTCGTCCGCTTCGCCGGCGCCTATCACGGCTGGTGGGGCGACGTGCAGCCCGGCGTCGGCAATCCAATTCCCGCGCACGAGACCTACACCCTCGCCGAGATGTCGGAGAGGACCCTGCACGTGCTGCGTACCCGCAAGGACATCGCCTGCGTGCTGGTCAACCCGCTGCAGGGCCTGCATCCGAACGCCAATGCCCCCGGCGATTCCTCGCTGGTCGATTCCTCCCGTGGCGGCAATTTCGACCGCGCGGCGTACACCGAGTGGCTCAAGAAGCTGCGCGAGGTCTGCGACCAACGCGGCATCGTGCTGATCTTCGATGAAGTGTTCGTCGGCTTCCGTCTCGCCGTCGGCGGTGCCCAGGAATATTTCGGCGTGCGCGCCGACATGGTGACTTACGGCAAGAGCCTCGCCGGCGGCCTGCCGGTCGGCGTGGTCTGCGGCAGACGCGAATTGATGCGCCGCTTCCGCGACGACCGTCCCGCCGACGTCTGCTTCGCCCGCGGCACCTTCAACTCGCATCCCTACGTCATGACGGCGATGGACGAGTTCTTGAGCCGCCTCGCCAGCCCCAACTTCCGCGCCGTCTATGACGGGCTGGAGGAAACCTGGAACGGCCGGGTCCAGACGCTCAACCACATGATGAGCGATGCCGACCTGCCGGTGCGGTTCGCCAACTTCTCCTCGATCTGGACGGTGAAATACACCACCCCCTCCCGCTACAACTGGATGCTGCAATATTATCTGCGCGCCGAAGGCCTGGCGCTGAGCTGGGTCGGCACCGGCCGGCTGATCTTCAGTCTCAACTACACCGACGCCGATTTCACCGAGGTCGCCGAACGCTTCGTCCGCGCGGCCCAGAAGATGAAGGCTGACGGTTTCTGGTGGCACGACGGCGCGCTCACCAACAAGAGCATCAAGCGGCAGATCCTGAAAGAGATGCTGGCCAAGCGGTTCGGGCGTTGAGGCCGATTCTTTCCACATAACCACTGTCATTCCGGGGCGATGCGAAGCATCGAACTCCGGTGCGCAATTGCGCACCTGAGAATCTCGAGCTTCCGGGTTCGGTCCTACGGACCGCCCCGGAATGACGGCGCTTGAGGCGCCCCCACACACGTGGATGCCCGGGACGAGCCCGGGCATGACGCCAGCATCAGACATCAGAGTATCGGATATGTGCAGTGCGCTCAGGCGTGCTGCTCTTCGAGCGTCGGCTCACCGATGAGGCCCAGCGTGTGCTCGGGGTTGAGGTGCAGGCCGGGGTCCATCAGCTCGCCGCGCATCAGCGCGAGCGGAGCCTTGCGATAGAGCATCAAATCATGGAACGGATCGGTCAGGATCTTGGTCATCCAGACGAGACCGGTCTCGACGTCGCGGATGAAGAACAGGTGCACGGTACGGAACAACAGACCGCCGCCACCGACCAGGAGCCAGATCTTGGCGACCTGCCGCATGAAGTCGGTCGCGCTCGCCCAGGGCGTGAACAGGCCGAACAGCGTGGGATCGGCGAACAGCACCAGCGGCGAGAGCGCCCAGATCGCCATCAGCACCACCTTGCGCTGAAGGTTGTAGCCGACCTTGATCTCTTCCTTGTGTTCGTGCGTCGCCTGGTTGATGTGGTCGTAACCGCGCGGCTCGAAGAAGAAGTGACCGGCCTGGCGCGAGGTCATCGAGACCAGCCAGCCGACCAGCGCGGACACTACGGGGTCGATGAACAGCCAGACATAGGCAAAGAGAAAGCTCAGCGCGCTGACGAAGTGCAGGCTCTGATTGATGCGGCTGTGGTGATAGTAGCGATGGTCGTCCCAGCGCTGGATGCGCAGCTGCTCGAGATAATTCTTGATCATGCTCTTCCCCAAGATGCTTTCGGGTACGGGATTTAAACGGATTCGATGTAGGCCGTGTGACATCATCATTTTGTCATGTGACGATGTGCAGCGGCGCGATGACGCACGGTTACTCTCCCCCCTCACCCCAGGGGAATCGCATATGGATTTCTCTGGCCTATTGCATTGGAGAGCAAGAGAGATTCTGAAGACGACTCCCAGAGCATGGAGGGGGTCGGATGCGGAGG
>NZ_JADPJR010000111.1:0-1579 GCF_023073535.1 Bradyrhizobium sp. 179
TGTCAATCGGCGTTCGACTGGGACCCCCTATCGGCATCCAAAAGGGACCCCTTTGATCGGCGTGCTCTGCTGGGAGCGCTCGGGTCGTCGGAGCTGGTCGGGGTTGCGGAGACGGCGCGAGCGCGGGTTGTTTGAACATCGTCGCGGCTTTTGAATCGCCAGCTGTCGTTGCCGGTCTCGACGATGTCGCAGTGATGGGTCAATCGGTCGAGTAGCGCGGTGGTCATTTTGGCATCGCCGAACACGCTCGGCCATTCGCCGAACGCGAGATTGGTGGTGACAATGATGGAGGTGCGTTCGTAGAGCCGGCTGATGAGATGGAACAGGAGCTGACCGCCGGATTGCGCGAACGGCAGATAGCCCAGCTCGTCGAGAACGATGAAGTCCATGCGGGTCAGATGCTCGGCGAGCCGTCCCTGCCGACCGTTGCGGGTTTCGGTCTCGAGCCGGTTGACGAGGTCGACGACGTTGTAGAAGCGTCCTCTAGCGCCATCGCGGATGCAACTTCTGGCGATGGCAATGGCCAAGTGTGTTTTGCCTGTACCGGTGCCGCCAACCAGCACGACGTTGCGTTGTTGGGCGATGAAGCCGCCGCCAGCGAGATCATTGACGAGAGTCTGATTGATCGGCGTGCCGTCAAACTGGAAGTCGGCGATGTCCTTGGCGAGCGGCAGCTTGGCAATGGTGAGCTGGTATTTGATCGACCTGGCTTGCTTCTCGTTGATCTCGGCGTTGAGCAGGTCGCCGACAATGCGCTGAGGCTCGTGCTGGCGCTTAACGGCAGTTGCCATGATCTCGTCGAAGGCAGCCTTCATGCCGTAGAGCTTGAGTTCGCCCATGAGGTCGAAGATTTGGGTTCGTTCCATCAGATGGTCCTCCGGAGGTTGTCGTAGCGGGCACAATCGGCGATCGGTGCATGACGGAGCGTCAGTGCGGCCGGCGTCATGATGTTGGCCGGTGGGGCAGGTTCACGTTGACGGGCCAGGATATTGAGAACGACATCGGCGGAATGGACGCTGTGACTGAGCGCTTCGGCACAGGCCGCTTCCACCGCGGACAGACCGTCAGTCAGCACCGCGTTGAGGATGTCGACCATCTGCCGATTGCCATCGTCGGTGCTGGCCAGCTTGCGCCGGATCCGATCGATCGCGGCCGGCAGCACCCAGTCTTTGAAGGGAGCACCGTTGCGCAAGGCGCCGGGTTTGCGGGCGAGCACCGGCACATAATGCCAGGGGTCGTAGACGGTATCGCCGCGGCCAAAGGATCGCGGGTGCTCGGCAACGATACGTCCATCCTGACGGATCACGATGCGATCGGCATAGGCTTGAACCTCGACCGGTCGTCCGACTGCGCTGGCTGCGACCGAGTACTTGTTGTTGTCGAAGCGCACCAGGCAGGTCTTCGAGACCGATGCCGTCACCGCATGGAAGCCGTCGAAGCGGCCGGCATAGGGAACGAGTTTGGGGCGTTCGGCTTCGAACACGTCCCAGATCGTCTGATCGGTCAGCTCCGGATGGCGATGAGCCTTGGCGTAGGCGATGCATTTGTCGAGCAGCCAGGCGTTTAACTCGTCGAGGTT
>NZ_JADPJR010000139.1:0-1551 GCF_023073535.1 Bradyrhizobium sp. 179
GCTCCTTTACCTTCCGCCTTACAGTCCCGACTTCAACCCGATCGAGAACGCCTTCGCAAAGCTCAAAGCAAATCTGCGAAAGGCCGCCGAACGCACTGTCGGCGGTCTCTGGGATGCCGTCGGGCGCATCATCGACACTTGCACGCCCGCGGAATCCTCAAACTACTTCACTGCCGCGGGGTACTTGCAACCTGATCGGCTAACGCTCTAGAGCCCGACCGCAACAACGGCTGCTTCCGGCAATACGGAAGGCTCTGCGGCCGCCAGCAGCGACGTTTCCGACACCAAAGGCACGAATGATATTGTATCTGTCGCAGCCGGCAGCACCAGTTGACCTGAACGCGCCCGGCGCCGCCAGTCATGCACCTGCTGCGTCCGGCAGCCATGGCGGCGGGCGACATCAGTTACAATCGCACCCGGCCCAACGCTTTCCGCGACAATCTGGGCCTGTAAATCATTCGGCCAGTTCTTCCGACCTGAGCCAGCATACACTTCGATACGAGACGACAACGGCCGGCTTATGTCGTCCGAATGGTCGTCCATTTGTCAACGCCGATATAAATCTGACCCACCTTCACGGAAGTCGCCGAAGTAATTCTGACCCACCCCGGCGCTATATTGTGCTGGCCAGTTGCGGAGGGCAGAGCCCGTAGCGGCTGGCCAGCACAATATCCTATTTTTCTCCGGCAACCCTCCTGGCGGCCTGACCGGCCTTTCGTTTGTCGCGCAGGCGATAGCTTTTACCGCTGAGCTGGACGATGTGGGCATGATGCAGCAGGCGGTCGAGCATGGCGTCCCTCAGCGTCTGATCGTCGGCGAAGGCGCCAGCCCACTGCGTGAACGGGGGTTGCTGGTGAGCACGATCGAGCCGCGCTCGTAAGGTTTGGCGACCACGTTGAAGAACAGATTGGCTTCCTCGCGTCCGAACGGCAGGTACCCGATCTCGTCGATGACGATCAGCTTTGGCGCCATCACCGCTCGTTTGAAGTATTCTTTCAGGCGGCCTTGGGCTCGCGCCGCGGCCAACTGCAGCATGAGATCGGCCGCGGTGATGAAGCGGACCTTGTGACCGGCCATAACCGCCCGGTATGCCAATGCGAGAGCGATGTGCGTTTTCCGACGCCGCTCGGACCTAACAGAACGACGTTCTCGGCCCGCTCCACGAACGCCAGATGCGCCAGCTCGAGGATCTGCGCCTTGGGTGCGGATTCCGATGATCTCGCCCGGGTGTACCGATTTGATCTCGCCCAGGATTCCGAGATGATCTCGCCCGGGGCGCGAGGCGTTCTGGCTGTTTGGTTTCTGGCATCGGCGAAGCCGCGTGGTCAATCTTGAATCGCGGCTCGAAGGACTTGTTTTTTGCTGCTCCTGCTGTGATGGGGTGGACGCCCCTCGACGGCATCGATGTGCCAAAGTGAAGGGTGTTGAACCGTCACAAATGAGGAAGCGTTTATGAACGAAGTTAGCACGATTGGACTAGACTTGGCGAAACATGTTTTTCAGGCACATGGCGCAGACGCTAGCGGCGGTGTTGTTTTCCGCAAACAGCTG
>NZ_JADPJR010000099.1:0-1528 GCF_023073535.1 Bradyrhizobium sp. 179
TGTCAAGCGACGTCCGGATTTGACCCCGCAGCGACATGAGGAAGTGACCCCCTTGTTGTTTGCAGGACTGTAGCAAGCCGCTCGCGAAGCGCGCCCGTCATAGCGCTGTAGCGAGCGAGCGGCTTGCTTCACGACTTCTTCTCCGATTTGGCTTCTGGTGCAGCGGGCTTCTGCAGCAGTCCGCTGCGGCGCTTCTCCTTCAAGCGATAGCTGTCGCCGCGGATCGTGATGACGTGACTGTGGTGCAGCAGACGATCAAGGATCGCGGTGGCAACCACGGGGTCGCTGAAGACCGAGCCCCACTCGCCGACACTGCGGTTGCTGGTCAGCAGGATCGCGCCTCTCTCATAGCGACGGCTAACGAGCTGAAAGAAGAGATGCGCGGCATTGGGTTCAAAGGGCAGATACCCAAGCTCGTCGATGATCAAGAGCTTTGGCTTGGCAAATTGCGCGAGTCGCTCCTCGAGCCGCCCTTCGCCGTGACCTTTAGCAAGCTGCGCAACGACAGTCGTGGCTGCGACGAACTGAACGGAATGCCCAGCCAGGATCGCTTCGCGACCAAGAGCGACCGCAAGATGCGTCTTGCCAACGCCAGGTGGCCCAAGCAGCAACACGTTCTCGCCATTGGCAATCCAGCGGGCGCTCGCAAGCTCGCGTATCTGCTTGGGATCCAGCGAGGGCTGGGCCGAGAAGTCGAAGCCCGACAAATCGCGAACGAACGGGAAGCGAGCAAGTTTGAGCGTCATCTCGACGCGCCGCTCATCCTTGCGGGCGATCTCGCGCTCGCACAGCAGCACCAGGGTCTCGCGTAGGCTCAGCTCTTGCCGGCCGGCCTCATCCAACAGCCCATCCAGCTGGTCGCGGACAGCCGTCAGCTTTAGGCGCGTCAGCATATCACTAAGGCGGTCGGGGACAATGGCTCGCATCAGAAGCCCCCTCCCACAATCGCTTCGTACTCGCCGAGCGGCCGCAGCAGCGTCGGCGACGGCGGCGCGACAGGCGATAACGCGAGATCGCCAGCACGACTCGGTTTAAAGCCAGTCAGGCCCTCAAAGTGTTTAGGGTCGACGACGCGACGGCGACGGCCGACACAGATCGGATGAGCGGCCACCTCATGGATCCCGTGATGGATGCACACCACGCCATCGGCGATCGTCGCTCTCACCGTCTCGCCGATCAGCCGCCATGGCACAGAGTAGGCGTTGCCATCGATCTCGACCGCGCAGTCGGCCTGCACGCGACGGATCAGTTCACGTGCGGCCTGGAAGGGCGGCCTGCCGGCGATGGGCTTCAACGCATGCGCCTCAGCGCGCCTGAAGCGCTCAATCGGTACTTCGCCCGTCGTGCCATGCTGGCGTAGGTCGGCGATCTCCCGCGTCCAAGCCTCAAGGTGCGCCTCAAAGGCCTCCCAGCTCGGGAAGGTGCGGCCGGCGACCGCATTCCGCTTGACGTAGCCGACGCCATTCTCGGTCTTGCCCTTGGTGCGGGCTCGATATGGCGCGCAGGCCCGTGGCCGGAAGCCCCAGTG
>NZ_JADPJR010000017.1:0-1427 GCF_023073535.1 Bradyrhizobium sp. 179
GCTATGGGATTCCCGGTTTTATGCTTTGGATTGCAAGCAGATAACCTTCGAGGATTGCGGCGAGGCGGTCCCAGCCGTCTCGCATTGTCTTTGGGCCTGGCGGTTTGCCGTAGCAATTCCAGCCGCCGAGCCGAGAGGCAATCCAAGCGACGAAGGCGAGAGAGTCGGGAGGATGTGGGTTTTGCTGGCGCGCGGTCTTGCCCTCACGCGTCTTTGACAGGTGCTCGAGCGCTGGTCTGAAGGACGGGTCGATCACATCGCTGATGGGACGGGAACTACCGTCTCTGGCGTCGACGAGTTGTATGGTGCGGATGGCCCCGGCAAGCCCGATGGCGGCGAGATTGAACATACGATCGGCATCGATGACTTGGCTATCATCGAGGGCAAGGCCATCGCTTTTGAGCGCGCGGAAGACCTGCTCGATGCGCCAGCGCAACCGATAGAGCTGTACGATCTCATCGGCATCCGCGGCGCTGGCGACGGGATGCGTCGTGAGCAGATGCCACGACAGCGGTGTTTTGCCGGCGGGCGCATTGATCTCCCGCGCCTCCACCAATGTCATTTCAATGGCATCGCAAGCTTCCGACCGTTTCAAGCTCTGTGGTCGAGCAAGCGACACGATCCCGGCGCGAAGCTCGACGCTCGCCACGCGCCCTTTGTCGCCGGGACCGCGCGGCGCTACCTTGACCAGGCTTGTTTTCAGCACTTTCGCTGCGGCAAGTGCCGCAAACAGCATTCTGCCATCGCATAGGCTGCGATCCTGCGCGGCGCGCACGATCAGATCGAGCCGCTCTGGCTTGCGCGCAAACAACAGGTAGATGTCGCTCTCGCGATCGGCCACCATCGTGACACTGGCAGCCTCCGACAACACGCCGGCGGCGGCCTGACAACCTAACAGCCACCGCATCGATTCCTTGTCCTCAAGGGCGCGCTTGCGGCGAGAGGCAACCCGTCCTTCCGAACGTGTCCAGATCTCTGCGTCGACAAGCCCCACCACGGCCTCGCTCTCGACATCGAGAGCAATCACCGGATGGATGAAGAAGCCGGGTGTCTTGCCGTCCCCGCCGGGGCCGAAGCCGCGGCGCTTCTTGTCACGGCCGGAGAAGTTGATCTCGCTCGTATCCTGGATCGCCAGAACACGCCGACCTCTGCATTGTGCTGAAGTTCGCGCAGCCAAAGTCTCCACGATGCGATCGACCGATACGTGGCGCGAGGACAGAAACCGGTGAATGGCCTTCTCGCCTGCACGCGTCTCACCCAGTTTGCGCAAGACCAACGTGCCCGCCGTCGCCACCCGCTCGACCAACCAGTCAGCCCGCTCCGCAACCCGGATATCGCCGAATGACATTCAAAGCTCCTACCGCACCGGTCAAAGCTTTGAATCACATCCAGAAATCGCTGGGAATCACTTTCGGGCATCCCGTAGC
>NZ_JADPJR010000085.1:0-1199 GCF_023073535.1 Bradyrhizobium sp. 179
TCGCAGACGACGTGATGAAGTTGCAGGTTCATCTCCATGAGGGCCTGGTACATGTGCTGGATATGGGCGGCTGCATATCCGACTAGCCGCTCTCGCTGGCGGAGATATGAACCTCCTCCGAATGAGTGGACACCTGTAGTAGGCTCAGCGAGCCCGGAGGTGTCGAATGCAAGGACGTCAACGTCGATCGTTCACAGAGGACTACAAGCGCCAGGCCGTTGAACTGGCGGTATCGAGCGGTCGATCGATCGGGTCGGTCGCCAAGGAGCTCGGTCTGCGCGACTCGGTGCTACGACGCTGGTTGGACAAGGTCCGGCAGGAGCCGGCATCGGCGGCGTGGCGCCCCACCACGCAGGGGACGCCGATGTCGGCGGACCAGGCTTCGGAGATCGCCCGGCTGCGCCAGGAGAACGAGCGGCTGCGCATGGAGCGCGACATTTTAAAAAACCATCACGGGCCCCGGCCCGCCTGTGCGCGGTAGAAACAGCCAGCGCCGATGCTATCTTCTCGACTTGGAGGGTAGCGGCCGTCAGCTTATTGGAGGCATAGTCCCCGTTAAAAAATGTGGTCCATGGGTGGATGCGAACTTGAGAATGGTGACGCTGTTCGGACGGCGATCCCGATTAGGAAGATGACGATTGGCATAGCCCAGACCTCCAGCCCCATGACTGGACGGAGGAGTTGCAATGCCGAAGACGCCTGCCGGTGGCCGCCCGGATTTAAAGCCGGTCAACGTTGAAGCCGCCGCCATCGACATTGGTCAAAAATGCACATGGCGGCGGTCGATCCAGGGTGCACCGACACGCCGGTGCGTGCGTTTGGCACATTCACGCAGGACCTGCACGAACTGGCGGACTGGTTCAAAGCGTGCGGCATAATCAGTGTCGCGAATCGACGGGGGTCTATTGGATCCCCGTCTACGTGATTCTCGAGCAGCGAGGGTTCGAGGTCATTCTGGTCAACGCACGTTACGCCAAGAACGTGCCTGGACGCAAAACTGATGTCAGTGACGCCGCTTGGCTGCGCCTTCATTCCTACGGTTTGCTGCGCGGCAGCTTCCGGCCTAACGCCGATATCGCGACGCTACGCGCCTATCTCCGTCAGCGAGAGCGGCTAGTCGAATATGCAGCCGCTCATATCCAGCACGTGTACCAGGCCCTCATGGAGATGAACCTGCAACTTCATCACGTCGTCTGCGG
>NZ_JADPJR010000145.1:0-1385 GCF_023073535.1 Bradyrhizobium sp. 179
TTGATGCTGTGGACGGCTCCTCCACCGGCACGAGAGTGCCAAGGTATGGGCGCCGTTTTGAGGCTCCCACGATTCGGAGGAGCAGCCTATGCAGTCAATTTCGACGATCGGTCTGGATATTGCGAAGTCGGTCTTTCAGGTGCATGGCGTCGATGCAGCCGGCCAAGTGGTCATACGCCGTCAGCTCAAGCGCCGTTTCGTGCTGTCCTTCTTTGAGAAGTTGCCACCGTGCTTAGTGGGGATCGAGGCTTGCGCGTCATCCCACTATTGGTCCCGTGAGTTGCAGGCGTTGGGGCATGCGGTGCGATTGATGCCTCCGGCCTATGTGAAGCCGTACGTCAAGCGGCAGAAGAACGACAGCACCGACGCGGAGGCGATTTGCGAGGCGGTCACGAGACCGAACATGCGGTTCGTGCCGATCAAGACGATCGAGCAACAGAGCTGTCTGATGCTTCATCGCGTGCGCCATCTCTTCATTCGCCAGCAGACTGCCGTCATCAATTCAATCCGCGCCTATCTAGCCGAGTTCGGGATCGTCGCACCCGTCGGGCGCAGGGGTGTCGAACAGCTGTTGGAAGTCGTCGCCGATCCAGCTGAACGCCGGCTCCCGGAGGTGGCCCGTGCGTGTCTTGCGGCTCTCGGCAGTCAGTTGCGGGCATTGAAGGCTCAGATCCTGGAGTTCGACAGACGCATTGTCGCCTGGCATCGATCGAACGCGACGAGCAAGCGACTGGATGCGATCCCCGGCGTCGGTCCAGCGCTGGCAACGGCGCTAGTCGCGAGCGTTGCAGATGCCAATGCATTCCGATCGGGGCGGGACTTCTCGGCCTGGGTTGGACTCGTGCCGAAGCAGAACTCGAGCGGAGGCAAGGACAAGCTTGGTAGTATCAGTAAGCAAGGCGATCGCTACTTACGCACCCTGTTCACGGCAGGCGCACTCGCCGTGATCCGCTATGCCAAGATCCATGGCGCGCCGCATCGGCCCTGGCTCACAGCGTTGTTAGCGCGGCGTCCCACCAAGGTTGCCGCGATCGCGCTCGCCAACAAGCTCGCCAGGATGGCATGGGCAATGATGGCCAGGAACGAACGCTACAAGGAACCCGCCGCTCTCACGGCGTAAACGAGATCACAGCCGGATTCGGGTGTGACGTAACGGTTGGAAGGGCGAACAGCACTAATGCAGCGCCGGTCGATCCGGCGATCAGGACAACCCACATGGGCCATGGCATTTTCGAATGCGAGCTGTTGATCGGGACCTGATCCGCGGAAGGCATTATGGCCAGCGGTCATGAGTACCGCGCAAAAAGGCCGAACACATGGCTGCTTCGACCAACGCCGCAAGTGAAGATTCTCCTTGCCAACCCGGAGCCGTCCACACATGGCCC
>NZ_JADPJR010000115.1:0-1373 GCF_023073535.1 Bradyrhizobium sp. 179
GGCAAGAGCTTTTTCAATCGATTCACACATTGGGACGGTGCGGTCATATGTCCGGCCTTTGCGCGCGGCACATGGCCGCTGGCCTCGATGAGATCCGCGAAACGAGGAGCCAAATCAAGTTTACGCGCTTGAGCGCATTGGGGGCAGTGGCTTCACTCGTCTCGGGATTTCGTCCCATGGGTTCATCGCCTGTTGTTGCACCTTGCCCTTTGCCGGCCTGCGCCGGTCAGATCGTTTTGGCGGTCACTGCATCCATCAGACGGCGACCGCGGTACTCACCAGTGGGGTCGGGACGCCGATAAGTCCCGCCCCTATTCAGAAGCGCCCAGATGATCCGCGCTGTCTTGTTGGCCTGCGCCACCGCTGCGACCTTGAACGGCCGTCTGGCGAGAAGCGCCTTCAGCCACGGCCGCGTCCGAGCGTCGTTTCGGGCAACCCGCAAGACGGCTGTTGCCCCGACGACAAGGAGAGCGCGAAGTTCCGGATTTCCCATCTTCGATATTCGTCCCAGCCGCTCTTTGCCTCCGCTTGAATGAGAACGCGGCGTCAATCCTAGCCAGGCAGCAAAGTGGCGAGCTGACTTGAACCCGCCGGGACACAAGCGCCTTGATGGTTGCCGCCGTAATGGCGCCGACACCAGGGATCGTGGTCAACCGACGCATGTCCTCGTCGCGCTTGCCCTCCATGACGATTGCGCGCTCGAGCCTGTCGATCTGGTCGCCTGAAGCTTCGATCTCATCGGCAATAGCCATCAGGGCGAAGCGCGCTGCTGCGGGCAGGCGAGCATCTGTCTCGTCCCGCACGATCGCGACCAGCGCCTCAATCCTTGCCAGGCCGGCGGTGGCGATGATGCCCAATTCGGCCAGATGCGCGCGTAAGGCGTTGACCGCCTGCGTTCGCTGCCGCACCAGAAGGGCTCGGGTCTTCAGCACCATCGCGGCAGCCTGCTGCTCGACCGTCTTGATCGGGACGAAGCGCATGGTCTTTCGGGTCACCGCTTCGCTGATGGCCTCCGCGTCCGCCGCATCCGTTTTGCCTCGCTTGACGAAGGGTTTGACATAAGCCGGCGGAATGAGCCGCACCTCATGACCGAGAGCTGCGATCTCGCGCGCCCAATAGTGGGAGCTACCGCATGCTTCCATCCCCACTAGGCATGGTGGCAGCTTCTCGAAGAAACGCAGAACTTCGCTGCGCCGCAGCTTCCGGCTGAACACGGGCGAGCCCTCGGCATCCGCGCCGTGAACCTGGAAAACATGCTTAGCCAGATCCAACCCGATGGTGATAACCTGTTTCATGGAACGGTCCCTCCTTTGTGGCGTTCGAACAACGACCACGTTCTAGCACTTTGATGCTGTTGGAGCGGGCCGTTCCAC